>CALXJH010000093.1 GCA_944388555.1 uncultured Clostridia bacterium | reverse complement strand
GCTGGCATGCAATCCGTTATGAGCAGACACAAACAGCAGAACATCCTTATGGTGGCATTACAGATAATGTGTATGCAGAAAACAACGTAATTTACAATGTACGCGGCGGCAATCCGGTTCGAATTGGATCTTCCATGGAGCAGGAAGAATTTAAGAATGTTACAATCAAGGATACATATGCCGTTACATCTGAAACCGGCTTTGGACTATACTTAGACATCCAGGATTGGGCATCCGTTTCAAATATGCTGATAGAAAACTATTACGTGGAAGAATTGCTGAACAGTTCAAACGGTGCAATTCGAGTAGAAGTGCTGCAAGGCGGCTATAGCAGTTTGAATGAGAACAGCCCGCTTCCGCAAGGACTGCCAAGCCCTGCCGGAAGCATTGATAATGTTGTAATAAAGAATTTTTCATCTCCTTGGAACGGAAAGATTACGCCTGTTTCCGTAGGCGGATATGATGCACAACATACCGTTAAAAATCTTACCTTTGAGAATGTACGAATTCAAACCGGAACGACCGCTTATACCGGCGGAAGAGATACGCAGTCGCTGACAAGGGATATGATTCGGTACCTTCCTTCCACATTGGATAAAAATGTTTATGTAACAGATGCTGACATTACTATTAAGTAGGAGGAACGAATATGACGAAGAAAATTGTTAGTTTTATTTTAATCACTTGTTTGATTGTAAGTTCTGTGATAGGCTTGACAGTTTCTGCAGATACACGCCCGGATACAGAAATTGCTGTTAGTTTAAATGGTGCATTTATGCAGTTTACAGATGTGCAGCCAACACTGATGAACGACAGAACCATGGTACCTTTCCGTACGATTTTTGAAGCATTGGGATGTGAGGTAAGCTGGGATGAACAGGCACAGACAGCTATAGGCGAAAGAAATGAGGATATCATTAAATTGCCGCTGGATAATCAGCTTGCAAAAGTAAATGGCTATGCCGTATATTTGGATCAACCAGCAGTTATTCAAAATGACAGAACATTGGTGCCTCTGCGATTTGTTGCTGAGACGCTAGGTGCCAAAGTAGAATGGGATCAAGCAACGCAAACCGTATATATTACAGCGGATGTTCAGGAGCAAAGCGATAATTATCTGTTCACAGGTGCAAGTTTCACAGATACAGGCACATGGGGATTTGAAAGCAGTACCGGAGGCGCTTTTCCGGACGGTGCTTTGAGAGGTGGAACAAATGAAACGCCTGAAAATACAGTGCCGGCTGTTCTGACTTTTAATGCCGCAAATGCAGGAGAATATTATGTATGGGTCAGAAGCAGAGATTATCCGAATGATCGCCCGGGAATTCGAACTTTCAATGTGGAAGTAAATGGCACCGATATAGGCGAGTTTGGCAACCACGGGAAAGAAGGATATGCATGGGTACAAGGAAATAACGTAAATCTTATCGCAGGAAGCAACGAAGTAAAACTTGTTGATACCGCTGATTTCTATGGCAGATGCGACGGTATTTTTATCACCAATAATCCTGAGTTGGTTCCTTCGGAGGATTATAACGAATTGTTGGAAGTTGTGACGCCATATGAAGCTGGATCAGATGTAAGCAGAGATGCGACTTTTCCTTCCTACGCAACAGAGTTGGCAGAGCCGGAAAAAGTAGATGTATTGGAAAATGAAAATATAAAAGTAACCTTTTATACGGTTCCTACTGCGCAAGGTACGGTAATACAAAATGAGATTGCCGTAAAACAAAATGATGGCTGGGTGACGACTAAGTATCGCCAGGAAGATTTCGGATATTTAATTGTAGCTGCAGATACCGCAAAGGAGACGCAGCCAATTGGGGAAGCACTGAGCTTTAATACAACATTTTTGGTGGGAAGTAAATATGCCTCATATTACGGTACAAATATTTACAATGCCGGAATGACCTACTGGGCAATACCAACATCCATCCAGACAGATGGAAAACAGGCAGTTTTAACGGCGTCAACCGATGTTGCGGATCTTGAAGTTACCTGGGTTTTAGAGGAAAATGCACCGCTTGTAACCGTAAGAGCAACCTATAAAAATGCAGGTGCGTATTCCATAGGTGTAATGGAAGGAAGAGAGATTCCTTATAACCAAATTGAAAATGTCTATGTTGCCGATGTAATCACAGATAAACAAACCATTCGTCCGGATCCCGGAATATTGATGGGGAAGGATACGGTTGGTCACGCTTCTGTATTCTATACACTCTCAGCGCAAAATATATATACGCCGGGCAGTAAAATTATAAAAGGGCTGCAAGCAGATATATCCGGCAGTTGGGCAATTGGTATGCGGGGCCCTGACTGCAATTATCGCGCCGCTTTGTTTGCACCCGTTTTAGGTGAATCTGATTCGGCGGTAGCAGCAGGGGGAACGCAAACAGTTACTTATCGAGTGCTTTCTTCTGTAGCAGAGTAAAGTCAAAGATATAAACAGTAGATTTCAATAAAAAAGGCCTTTGCTTTTGTACAAAGGTCTTTTTTATTGAAAATTCGAGCAAAAAAATATAGCCGGTAGCACCGGCTATATTTTTTAATGGTGCAGGTGGTGGGAATCGAACCCACACGGTATCACTACCACAGGATTTTGAGTCCAGCGCGTCTGCCAGTTCCACCACACCTGCATTTTGAACGCAGAAGATATGATATCACAAAAATTAGAAGTTGTCAAGGTATATTTCAAAATTTAGTCAGAATTTTAAAAGATTAAGAAAAATAAAGTTTTTCTTTACATTTTAGAATTTGTGTAGTAAAATAAAAAAGGCGGGAGGTGAATAGATGGGAACAAAGCCGTATAGTAAAGGAGAAGAAATAGCAAATTCGGTTACGCATGGTATTGGCGCAGTTCTCTCTATTGTCATTTTAACACTGCTTGCTGTTTTTAGTGCATTTTATGGAACGGTATGGCATATTGTAAGCTGCTGCATCTATGGATTGACCTTAGTACTTATGTATACAATGTCCGCTTTGTATCATGCACTTCCGGGCGAACGCGCAAAAAGAATCTTTAAAATATTTGACCACTCGGCAATTTATCTTCTGATTTCCGGAACATATACACCGTTTGCCTTTCACATGATCAGCAAGGGCAATTCATTAGGATGGTGGATTTTTGGCATTATTTGGGGGATTGCACTGATTGGCGTAGGTATATGTACCATTCCAAAAGCAAATAACAGTAAGCTGATTTCGTCGATAATATATCTGCTGATGGGTTGGTTTATCGTCTTTTACTTAAGAGAAATGAGTCAAATGATGCCTTTAGCAACGATTATTTGGCTTATTATCGGTGGTATTTTGTATTCAATTGGGGTGGTATTTTATGTGCTGAAGAACATCATGTACTTTCACTCAGTTTGGCATCTGTTTGTGCTTTTAGGCAGCATGGCACATAGCGTTGCCGTATTTTTCCTTTTATTTAGCTGAAACATGTAGTTATATTACAAATTTCCTAAAAAAAACGAATTAAACTAATATAAACACATGTTCATTTAAAAAAACTTGTTGTATAATAAAATTATTATAATAGCGTTTTAACGTATATTAAAAAAGGAGTGATTTTTTAATGTTGAGAAAAACATTAAGCATTATTTTGGCTATTGCCATGTTATGTACACTCATTCCGTCTGTAGCTTTTGCGACTGATGAGGAAAGTGTAATCGGCGAAGCCGACAGCGCAACGGATATTGTTGTTACCGATGACGCTGAAACGACAGAAGACTTGGTTGTTGCTCCAATGAAAGCAAACAATTATGACACTTCTAAATTACCGGATATTGGTGTTCCAATGCCCAAAATCATTTCAAACTACAGTTATTCAGCTTCTGACGATGCTGCGCAGATTGCGACACCTGAAGATTTGCCGCAGGATTCACTTACATATTTGCTGATTGATTCCGACTCTGAAGCTAAATCAAACTTCGAAGCAGTATTGCCATCGGGTTCTTCCTGGCAGAAAACCGCATCAAATATGTGTAATCAGTGGTTAGACGGCGTAAATACACGTCGTTCCGATACATCAGGTGAAGAAGCGGCGTCTACACATACAGGATACATTGTTGTTCCGGAAAGCGTTGGCGCGGCAGGTAAAGAATTTCAGGTTGTTACCATGACGATTCGTACATCCGATACTGGATCTGCAAGACCTCCGAGATATGAGCTTAACAACCGTGGTGCTAAAGTTTGGATAGATGATCAACCTGTAGCAGTAGACATTACGCAAGGTCATGACGTTTTAGGCAACATGAGAACAACATACGATTACACAGATAATGGTTTAGCAAACTGGAGAATACCTACTATAAATGGCGGAACATTCTATATATGGGAATGGGGTCCGACTGTAACATTAACACCTGGTGTGCATAAGGTTGTTTTTAAACCCAATGGCACAACTCAAGGCGGACGTATTCCGGGTTTAATTATTACAGATGCTTTAGGTTATGACTGGACAAAGATTTCTCCTTTCCCGGATGACAGTAATCGTTTTGGAAGCACAGCGACAGGTGCTTCTGCATATAATATGCGCAAAGACTTTGAAAACTCGTTTGGCGCTGCAGGATATATTGACTTTGAAGCGCCGACAATTGACGGTGAAATTACGGTAGAACCCGGTGGGCTTTCTGCAGCCCTTTCATGGAATGAAGCGGTTGATAATGCTGACAGCGCATACGCAGACCGTGTTGGCTATAAAATTGAATATAATGATGTGGTTGAGTATGTAGTTGGTACATCTGCTGTTATCAGAGGTCTTGACTTCAACACTGATTATTCTGTATCTGTAACGCCTATTGATGGTGTTGGTAATGAAGGCAACGCGATTTCAGTTGGTTTTAAAACTTTGGAAACAGTTGATTATCCTTATTTTTCTGATGTTGAGGTAAATGTTAATATATCAGACAGTGATAGCGAAGAAATACGTACGACAACACTTCCTATTTCCTGGAATCCTGCAGTATATACAGGTGAAGGTACAGTGGCGTACAATCTATATCTAAACGGTGATATAGTTGCTGAAAATGTTACTGAGACTTCTTATACTTTTGATGAATTGACACCAGCTACAGCATATGATGTAAAAATTGTTGCTACAGTTGATGGTATAGAATCTGAAGAAATGGAATCTGCCATTAATGTAAGTTTAACAACACAAAATGTTGTAATGCCAGATTTTTCAAAAGTAGAATTAAGTGTAGAAATCTCGCCTGACACTTCAGAAGCACTTAGAACCACTACACTTCCTGTATCCTGGACAGCTCCGGTATATGAAGGTAGCAGTGTATTAACGTTTAATCTTTATTTAGATGATGCACTGGTTGTGTCAGGACTTTCCAAAGATACACTCTCCTATACATTCAGAGATCTAACTCCTAACACGGAATATACTGTTAAATTGACCTCTGTTTTAGACGGCGTAGAAAGAACAGAAGAAGGAACATATATTACTGCACAGTTTACCACTGATTCTGTATCTGCACCTACATTTGCAACTAATGTAATTACATCCTCTGTTACCGCAAATGCTGGAGATTCAATTACAACGATTCCAGTAACGTGGGCTGCAGCTTCTTATTCCGGTGACCAGCAGATTAGCTATAACGTTTATGTCGATGGTGCTATGGTTGCGTCGAATGTTAAATCTACCTCTTACACTATTGAGGGTATTTCTGATACAGCTAAGCATACTGTACGTATTGTAGCTGTTTTAGCAGGTGTGGAAACTTCTGCTTCTATACAGGCTGACCTGTACAAAGCAGCAAATAAGCCGGCAGTTGAAAGTGTAGATGATGTTACAGAGAATACTGTTACTTTAACTGTTTCCAGAGCATTTGAGCCGGTTGATAATTTTACGGTTAAATATACTGTTATTGTAAATGGTTCTGCAGCAGATTTTACAACTGTTGGCAATAATCAAATTGTAATCAATAATTTAATTGATGGTATCGAGCAGAATATTTTGATCCAAGCAGTTGAAACGGATTCTACAACAGGTATGACTTATACAGTAACCTATCCGGCTGTTAAAGCTACCACTTTGCAAGGTAGTACACAAGCAACCTTTGCTGAAGATATGCCGAAACCGATTATGTTTGATCAAGAAGCAATCACTTCTGGTAAATATGTGTGGCCCGTAAAAGCAGATGATACCACACAAGGATCAAACGCATGGATGGATCCAGGTCAGAATTGGTATACTACTGTAGGCGCAGCAAGCGCAACTGTTGAAATTCCTACTTCTGGTCAATACTATATGATTACAAGAGCATTTAATTATTCGCTTGCTGATGCAAACAGATACTTTACGGCGACTGTAGGCGGAAAAACAGTTACAAACACAGATGGCCAACCATTCAAATTTGGTTTAGACAATGCTGCACAGAGAACATGGGATATTACTTATTCTCCTGTACCGCTGCAATTACAGGCAGGCGAAGTAAAAGTTCAGTTGACACCTGATGCTGGTGTTTTGCGTGTTGAATTTATTGCTTTTATTCCTGCAGCAAGTGAATCACAGTTGCAATCTATTATTGCCAATATGACTTCTAAAGAAGCATTCTTAAATACTTTTGTACCAACTACAATCTTTGCAAATAATAGTGTTACTGCTGTTCCGCTTGGACTGGATAAAATTTTGGTAACATGGACACCTACACAAGTTGCTCAAGGTATGGAAAACGTAGAATATGCAGTTTATTTAAATGATAAGCTTGTGGATACAGTGGATGCAAACACTAGACGTTATGCTATAAATACAGGCGTTTTGATTGGTACAAATAAAATCAAGGTTTCTGCACTTGTTGGCGGCGTTGAAGATAGTAGCAGTGAGTACACATTAGTGATTAAAGATACCATTAATGTACAGGCTACACAAGTTTTAAACGAGGAGAATGTTTTGCAGGGTGTTAGTCTTGCATTGACAAATCCTTCTTCTACAGCAACGAAGAAGCTTGCTGTACTTGTAGCAACATATTATGATAATCGTATAGTCCAAAAAACATATGAAGTAATCGAAGTATTGCCTGGAACATCAACAGTCAATTATTCTATTACATCACCGGCGCTGTTAGTAAAGCAGACAGCAAACTTAGATCCTGAAAAGCGTCAAACTAAAGTGTTTGTAATGGATTTAGACGATAATTATGTACCTATCGTATTTAATTACTAATTTCCTAACATATAAAAGCGCCATAATAGATGGCGCTTTTATTTTATAATAGAACTTATAAATTTAAAATGGGGATACGAGATGAAAAATAATAAATATCTAATCTTAAAAATGAGCATGCGTCTTTTTAAATGTCATCTGATCATGCTTTTAGTGGCAATTATTTTTACATTTTTTTTTGGTGGATTTTTAAATATTGACAAGCCAATCAACGGATATATCTATACAACGGTCGTAGTTGTGGGTTATGCCTTTTTCTTGTATTCTGAAAGCCTAATTGAAGCAAGAAAAAATTTCTATAACGCAAATGGTCGCAGAGAAGAACTTGATTTGCTTTTTGGCTTTAAATGTGGAGCAGCAGCGCATTTACCGACATTTTTACTGCTTTTGATTACACTCATTTTTTATTATACGGGCAGTCAGGTATATTTGTATCTGAATTTGGCTTTTCGTTTCTGGATGCTTCCGTTTTTAAGCTATTTCCCTAGTGATGACAGTATTCATTTGTGGCTGTATCTCTTGTTTACTATCTTTCCGTGTATTGTTGTTGGCATTAGTTATCTACTAGGGATACGTGAATGTAAAAATATTAATGATGTGTAACGGCCTGCATATTTGTCCCTCTCATTTCATAATTTTTGAATGAGGGGGATTCATTATGGTTCTTAAGTTAAACGTAAGGCTTATTCTACTAATGATGGTATCAGTTATTATCTTTTTTGGCTCTTTCT
>CALXJH010000092.1 GCA_944388555.1 uncultured Clostridia bacterium | reverse complement strand
CCATACGGCGCATTTTTTGCATCTCCGTAATACAAAAAATGCTCGTACGGCATCAGTGCGATCAGCTCTTTTAAAACACTCAGTCCGCCCACGCCTGAATCTAAAACTCCAATCGGTTGTAGGTTTTGCATCATAAAACATTGCCTTTCTGCTTGGTTTGCTTTTGTTCTAATGAAATTGATTGCGTATAAAATGCGCAATCAAAAATGCTCCTTGCGGCGTTCTTTCCGCAATTGATTGCGTTTCAGTGCCGCCTCGTATTCTAATTTTTCAGCGTCCGTTTCCAGCAAAAGCGGCGGCACCTCTGTTGGATTTTCGTTTTCGTCCAGCGCAACCAACACAAGATACGCTTTATTGATCAGGGTGCGCATGCCGTTTAAACTTTCCACATAGGTTCTCACGCACACTTCCATAGACGTTTTGCCGGCATACGTAATAAATCCGTTCAAAACAACGGTATCATTGACATGCGCCGGTCTTTTAAACTGCAGATTATCGACTGCCGCGGTTGTGACATTGCGCTCGCTGTGCCGTCTTGCTACAACGCCTGCCACCACATCAATCCACTCCATCAATTGACCGCCGAATAAGCGATCATAACCGTTTAACGTTCCCTGCAGCAGGATCTGCACCTGCTCGGTTGCGGAGTCTGTGACACGTTTTGCTTCTCTCAAATTGCTCCACCCTTTCCTTAGATATTCAAATTTTCAAATTTTCGAGTTCCTCTAACCAGATTTTTGCGGAAGCATCGCTTGGCATACGCCAATCGCCGCGCGGCGACAGGCAAATGCTTCCGACTTTCACACCATCCGGCAAACAACTGCGTTTAAACTGCTGGCTGAAAAATCTTTTATAAAAGGTTTTGAGCCATTTTAAAATGTCCGCATCAGAAAATTCGTCCCCGAATGCGTGTTTTGCCAGCGCAAAAATTTTAGCAGGGGCAAAACCGTATCGCATCATGTGATAGAGATAAAAGTCATGTAAAACATAAGGGCCCACCAAGTCCTCGGTTTTTTGCGCGATTTTGCCGTTCTCATCCGGCGGCAGCAGTTCCGGACTAATGGGTGTTTCCATAATACTCTCCAATACAGCGGTGCTTTCCGGAAAATGATCATGCGCAACCAATGCGTCAATCATCCATTTAACCAGCGTTTTTGGAATACCGGCGTTTACTCCGTACATGCTCATATGATCTGCGTTGTACGTACACCAGCCGAGCGCCAGCTCGCTCAAATCGCCCGTACCGATTACAAAACCGCCGGCTTTATTGGCGTAATCCATCAAAACCTGCGTACGCTCTCTGGCCTGTACATTTTCATACGTGACATCATGCACATCCGGATCATGCCCGATATCCCGCATATGCACAAGACACGCCTCCTTGACAGGAATCACTACATGCGCAATATGCAAAGATTCCATCAGCTTGCACGCATTGGTATACGTACGGTCTGTGGTACCAAAAGCTGGCATTGTAATGCCCACCAGATCACACGCGGGGCGACCAAGCTGCCGCACTGCCTGATAACCGACCAGCAGTGCGAGCGTAGAATCCAATCCGCCCGAAACACCCACCACCAATTTCTTGGCATGCGTAACCGCAATCCTTTTTTTTAAGCCCGCCACCTGCATTTCAAAAATATCCATACAACGCTGCAAGCGCTGTTTTTTGTCCTGCGGAATAAAAGGATATTTTTTTACCGGGTACGTATCGCCGCAGCCGCCGTTTAAAGGAAGATCCGTGGTTATAAATCTTGCGCTCTGCGCCTTGGTATATATCGCCGCACAGTCTTTAAAAGTTTTCATTTTTGCGCGGTCTGCCCTGATTTTTCCCAAATCCAGCTCTGCCTTCAGGATGTAGTCACTCTCTATTCTTTTCTGATTTTCAGCCAGCAGTATTCCGTTTTCTGCAATACAGCTATGTCCCGAAAAGACCAGATCAGTTGTGGACTCGGTATTGCCGGCAGATACATACGCATATCCGCAAATTGTCTTTGCTGACTGCTGTACCACCAAGCCGCGGCGGTATTCGCGCTTTAAAATGGTTTCGTTGCTGGCAGACAAATTCACAATAACTTCTGCTCCGTTTAGCGCAAGATATGTGCCGGGAGAAACCGGCGCCCATAAATCTTCACAGATTTCAACGCCGAGCCGCACAAATCCGGCGATATCAAATATCAGATCATTTCCTGCCGGAATGGGCGTGGCACACAGCTGCGGCAAATACACCTCTGTCTGATGCAAATCCGCCGCACTGGAAAACCAGCGTTTCTCGTAAAATTCATTGTAAACCGGAATAAATGTTTTCGGCACAATGCCAAGCACTTTGCCGTCTGCAATCACAATTGCGCAGTTATAAAGCTGCCCATAAAGCACAAGAGGCGCACCCAACGCAAGCACATACTTTTTTCCTGCAGTTGCAGCTGCTATTTTGCCCACACTGCTTAAAACATTTTGCTGCAAAGCAGTATCAAAAAATAGATCCTGCGCCGTATAACCTGTTATACAAAGTTCCGGAAAAATCATCAGATCCGTATCCTCTGCCTGCTGCATTTTTGTCAGTATTTCCTGTGTGTTTTGGGTACAGTCTGCAACCGACAGATTGGGAACCACACAAGCAATTTTCAAAAAATCAAGCATGATTGATGCCTCCTAAGCTTTAAAAGCATATATTTAGTATACCCATTTTTTCGATAGAACAACTGGCTCTATTATACACCATTTTTTTCCGTTTGGCAATAACAAAGCATAAAAAACGACGCATTTTCATGCGCCGTCATACGATTAAAAAAGCCGCGCGACTAAAGAGCGGACGAAAACAGATGGTGCATTTCTTGCGTTTTAAAAGCGCTGACGCGAAATTAAGACGTCTGAATGCATCAAACATCCTGCGTCTCTGGTCGCTTTTTGGAAATTGCGCTTTGTGATCCCTCTGCGTACTGACCATTGCGTCTTTTATAAATCCGACTCCCTTTTTTATCTTACCCGATGCGCAGTGCCGCAAAAGGTTATTGTTTTGTATCGGTGCGATCCAGCGTTGGAATAAATCTTTTGGCAAATTTACTTTTTCCTCTGGTCTTTACATAAAAATAGCCTATAACGCTAAATACCACCGCACCCACAAAATTAACCAGCAAATCTTTCATGGTATCGTACAAGCCGATATCCAGATATCCGTTTACATTAAGAGGCGTACCGTTTACCGTTGTCTGGGTAATATCCGAAATATGAACCGCTTGGTTTACAGGCTCCGGATTCAGCAAAACGGAAGAGATGGAAGAAACCACATAATCTTTTTGCATGTCGGTATGCAGAAAAACATCACAGCCAAACTCAAAAAACTCCCACAGCACGCCGATTGTCATGGAAAAGCAGAACGCAACAACCGCAAGATAAAAGGGCGACAGTTCAAATTTTACATGTGCATTTACATTCAAAAGATCCACCAGTGCAAAGCCGATCGCAGCGCACAAAAATCCGTTGACGGTATGCAGCATAGTGTCCCAGAACGGAAATTTTACATAGTAACTGTTCATCTCCCCTAAAATTTCAGCTGAAAAAATAAACAGCAGAATAATAATTTCCAGCGTAGACGGAAGCTCTATTTTAAAATTATGTTCGATAAACGCGGGAATGAACATCAGAAACAGCGTCAGCGCACACAAATACACGCTTTCATAGTTGCCGCCGAGTAAGCTGACAATACCTGCCAAAATAACCAATGCACGCAAAATGCAATAAACCACAAACGTATTTTTATGCTTTTTTATCTGATCTTTGATTTTTACAGTTTTTACAGTTTGATTTTTACGCATAGTGAAAATTTCCTTCCTGCCCGCGGGTTTGGTTAAAAAAACAAAAGCCAAAACCGCCAAAAGTTATGATTGGTTTTGTGCGTTTAAAAACGCGCCTGCCGCTTGGCTTAAAGACGTCTGAAAAAAAGCGGCCTATCTAAAAAAAGTCTGTATTTTAAAAACATCATGTCTGCGCCGTTACTGTCTGCACCAGGCAATGATTTGTTTTTTATAGGCTGTAAACGCCGGCTGATGCGGCATAATATGCAGCACAAAAGAAACTTTTCCCAAAAGCCTGTTTAAATAGACATCCCGGGTTTCATGTAAACCAATATTCTGCATATGCTGGTCAACGCCGTATTTCGTGCAATAGTACATTTCCTGGCGTATTTTTCTCCGGTATTCTTTTGGAACAGTGACTTTCTGATTCACAACAAGTCCGGTAACTTTCTGCCTTTGTCCCTTACAAAAGAGTCTGGTTTTTTGCCGGTTCAGCGAAAGTCCGAGTGAAAACAGCAAAGACTCTGTCTTACGCCGCACTTTATCCGGTGCAAAACTGCCGGAAAAAACCAAATCATCGCAATAACGGGTATAAGTAATCTGCTGTGCGGCACACCAGGCACCCAGCGTGTTATCAAAATCCCTAAGATACGCATTTGCAATCGCCGGAGAAGCAGGCGCCCCCTGCGGAAGAGATCCGTTATAGCAGCAAAGTGCAGCCAGCAGCATGGCGGTACGCGGAGAAAAACGGTGATTACCGCGAAACAGAAAGTATACCTGCTGTTGTGTGATGCTGCCAAAAAAATTACGGATATCCAGACAAAACACCATAGGTTTTCCGGCATGCGCTTTTCCGTTGTCTAAAAGGTCTGCACCTTTGTGATACGCAGCCGCATAAGAAGAAATCGGGAAATGCGCTGTAATTTTACGATCAATGGTTCTTTGCAGGGCTTTGAGCGGCGCAGAAGGTATATGCAGCATGCGGTATCCGCCGCTTTTTTTGGGTATAGAAATCTTTTTGTATTCGTTTGCGCGCCTGTTTACCAGGATATAAAGTGATTTTAAAGTATATTTTTTTTCTTTTTTTTTTTTTATTAGTCCCGCATAATCCCGCGGCATACTTATATGATCCAGATTATGCGTATCTGCTCCTCTGTTGTTTTTTTCCGGGTTTGTCTTGCATA
Organism: uncultured Clostridia bacterium; assembly: GCA_944388555.1. Classification (GTDB taxonomy): domain Bacteria; phylum Bacillota; class Clostridia; order RGIG6154; family RGIG6154; genus RGIG6154. Next base: position 25 of record CALXJH010000092.1, on the reverse strand, counting down.
TCACCTCTTTTACTCGCAGTTTTTT
>CALXJH010000091.1 GCA_944388555.1 uncultured Clostridia bacterium | reverse complement strand
TCTTGCTATAAATTATATGCATCTAACTAATTTTATGCTGGTTATTATATAGCAGATCATTTTTATTTCTTTATAAAAAAATGTGGCGTATATAAACATTGCTATCGATATAGAGCAAGTGGTTTTTCTTGCTCTTTTTCTTTGATTTTCTTTTAATGATAAGCAAATAAAAAGTAGGAGCGGATAAAATGAAACGATTGGTAGTAGGCTTGCTTGCCCATGTAGATTCCGGTAAGACAACTTTAGCGGAAGGCTTATTGTATACCGCAGGGGAAATCCGGAAAGCTGGGCGCGTGGATCACAAAAATGCGTTTCTGGATACACACGATATTGAAAGAGACAGGGGCATTACGATTTTCTCCAAGCAGGCGGTGTTACATTATAAAGACATGGAAATTACGCTTTTAGATACGCCGGGACATGTGGACTTTTCAACAGAGATGGAACGTACCCTATGTGTATTAGACTATGCCATATTGGTCATTAGCGCCAGTGAAGGCGTACAAAGTCACACCGAAACGTTATGGCGCCTTTTGCGCCGGTATCAGATCCCGACTTTTCTATTCGTAAATAAAATGGATATTGCGCAAACAGATGCTTCTGTGCTCATAAAGGCGTTGCAGCAAAAACTCAGTGCAAACTGCATAGATTTCACGCTGCCGGAAAATCATGATTTTTTTGAAAGTCTTGCGATGTGTGACGAACGAATTTTGCAGCAATTTTTAGATACAGACCGGGTGGAAGAAGAGGAAATTTGCAGAGCGGTTAAAAAGAGGAATATCTTTCCGTGCTATTTTGGAGCGGCATTAAAAATGCAGGGGATGGAGGCATTATTAGATGCGCTCAATCTTTATACCCGGCAGCAAAAGCCGGAATCTTCGTTTGGGGCAGAAGTTTTTAAAATTGCTGAGGATGCGCAGGGAAACAGGTTAACACATATGAAAATCATAGGCGGAAGCTTAAAGGTAAGAACTCAGCTTTCCGGAAAGACGCAAAAAGGAGAAGTCTGGCAGGAAAAGGTGCATCAGATCCGAATTTATTCCGGCAGTAAATTTGAGACAACGGAGGAAGCACATGCAGGAACGGTTTGTGCAGTAACAGGACTTACGAAAACCTATGCGGGAGAGGGCATAGGTGTGGCAAAAAATGCCAAAGGGCTTTTATTAGAGCCGGTTTTGACTTATCGAGCATTATTTCCGCCTGAAACCGATTTGCATAAAGCGTATATAAATTTACGTCAATTAGAGCAGGAAGATCCGCAGCTGCATGTTGTTTGGAATGCACAGCTGCAGGAAATACATGTGCAGCTTATGGGGGAAGTTCAGCTGGAAGTGCTAAGAACTGTCATTGCGCAGCGCTTTAAAACGCAGGTAGACTTTGATCAGGGCAGTATTGCATATAAGGAAACCATTGCCGAAAAAGTGGAAGGAATCGGCCACTATGAGCCGCTAAGACATTACGCAGAAGTACATTTGATTTTAGAACCTATAGAGCGGGGAGCAGGCATTCAATTTGAAACAGAATGCAGTGAAGATGTATTGGATCGAAACTGGCAAAGGTTGATTTTAACACACCTGGCAGAAAAAACGCATATCGGTGTGTTGACCGGATCTCCCATAACCGACATAAAAATAACGCTTGCATCGGGAAAAGCGCATTTGAAGCACACAGAGGGCGGAGATTTCAGACAGGCAACTTATCGAGCTGTGCGTCAGGGATTGATGTCTGCCGAAAGTATTTTGTTAGAGCCGTGGTACGATTTTCGTTTGGAGATACCAGCCGATAACGTGGGCCGTGCTATGACGGATATACAGCAAATGGGCGGCAATTTTGAGCCGCCGGAGCAAATCGGTGAGATGTCTGTCTTAATGGGAGCGGCACCGGTTGCGCAGATGCAAAATTATCATTCCGAAGTAATTGGATATACCAAAGGAAAAGGCAAATTATTCTGTATGCTTAAGGGATATGAACCATGCCGAAATCCGGAGGAAGTTATCGAAAAAATGCAATATCAGCCTGAAAAAGATTTGGAAAATACGGCGGATTCCGTTTTTTGTGCGCATGGAGCAGGCTTCACGGTAAAGTGGAACCAAGTGCCTGAATACGCGCATTTAGAGAACGTTTTAAAACCACGGCAAGAACCGGAAGAAGTCACGCCTGCTCAGGTGAATCGTTATATACAGCGTGTAGCGGCAGATAAGGAGCTGATGCAGATTTTCGAACGAACATACGGTCCTATCCGCAAATCTTATCCGGATCTTTTGCATACGCCTAAGCAAACAACGGCTTCTAACCACACCAAGCCGCCGAAAGGAAAGCCGCAGACGGAAGGACCGGAATATGTGTTGGTTGATGGATATAACGTGATTTTTGCATGGGAAGAATTGAAAAAAATTGCGGAAACCAGCTTGGAGATGGCAAGAGATCGTTTGATTGATACTTTGTGTAATTACAGAGCTTTTCGGGACTGTGAACTAATTGTAGTGTTTGATGCATATAAGGTTAAAAACAATCCTGGTGAACATGAAATCATACACGATGTACATGTTGTTTATACCAAGGAAGCGGAAACTGCTGACATGTATATCGAAAAAGCCACACATGAGTTAGGCAGGAAACATCGGGTTCGTGTGGTAACTTCGGACAATTTAGAGCAATTGATTATTTTAGGAAGCGGTGCATTGCGCATTCCGGCAGACGCCTTTTTGCAGGAAATTCAACAAGCACAGCAAGCCGTACGGAAGTTTTTGTCAAAAGAATAAAGATGAGTGTGGAACTTTTTCAAAACACGGTCGTTTTGAAGTTAATTTTGTTGATCAGATGACAGCTGCACATGGCAGAATACCGGTGTTTCGCAGACAAAAAATACAATAAAAAATTACGAGTAAAAAACCGATTCGAGTGTTAGTCCGTTTGGCGGGAGGGTGATTCCTGCAAATTTACGGTCTTTGGTTGTAAAAACGGCCTGAATATCAGACAAATGTTTAGATCCGATACCAACTTCATACAATGTGCCGGCGAGAATACGGACACTGTTGTACAAGAATCCATCGCCGTGGAATGAAAGTACAAGGCATTGCGGATCCTGCTGTTTTATGTCAATAGAAAAAATTGTTCGTATAGTTGATTTTTTTGCTTTTTTCAAGGAAGAAAATCCTAAAAAATCATGCGTTCCCTGTAAAAGTGCGCAAGCTTCCTTCATTTTTGAGATGTCCGGCATCGCAGGGATAGAGTGTACATAATTCCTGTGAAAAACACTGGGTTTTCCTATCCAGAATGTGTAGCTGTACACTTTGGATTTTGCGTTTAAACGGCTGTGGAAATGCATATCGCATTCCTGCAGAGAAAGCAAGCGTATATCATGGGGCAAATATTGGTTCACATAGGCGAAAATTTCAGAATCATTTTTGTCGGTAGAGCATTTAAAGTTGCCCACCTGCGCTTTTGCGTGTACGCCGGCGTCTGTTCTTCCAGAGCCATGGATTTCAACCGGCATATGCGTCATCTTTTTTAAAATTTCTTCTATTTTTCCCTGAATCGTTTGAAGCGTATTGCCTTGTTTTTGCCACCCCTTGTATTTTGTACCGTCATATTCAACGATAAATTTATAATTCTTCATACCAAACACCTCAATGCATTTTAACACAAAATGAAGATTTTGACAAGAACAGAAAATAGTTGTAAATGTTTAAAAAATATGCTATAATATGGTTAATTACAGACATAAAGGAAGGTTCATGGATGGAAATAGCGTTTAAAGTTTTAAATCAGGTTATTATTGTTTTTTTGTTGATTGGTGTTGGTTTTGTTTGCAGTAAAACAAAAATGCTTACCCAAACCGGCGTGAAACAAATGACATCTATTTTGCTTAATATAGTGACGCCGTGTGTACTCATACGCTCCTATCAGGAAAAAATCAATGAATCCGGATTGGCTGGCGGATTGATCATGGGTGCAGCGTTTACCATTATTTCGATGGCAGTCATGATGCTCATTTCCAAGCTTTTGTTTCCAAGTGAACCAACCAATCGCTATCGTGTCAATAAGTTTGCTGCGGTTTATTCTAACTGCGGATTTATGGCTATACCGCTTCTGAGCGCGGCACTTGGTGCAGACGGTGTGTTTTATGGATCTGCCTATCTTGCGGTGTTTACAATTTTGTACTGGACTTTGGGTGTTTATGTATTTACCGAGGATATGAAATCGTTATCTTTTAAAAATATAGCGGTCAATCCTGGCGTCATTGGAACGGTAATCAGCCTGGTTCTGTTTGGGTTTGGTATTCGGCTTCCGGAAATAATTGAAACGCCGGTTGTTTAGCTGGCAGAGCTGAATACGCCGCTTGCTA
>CALXJH010000090.1 GCA_944388555.1 uncultured Clostridia bacterium | reverse complement strand
ATACCGGAATATGAAACATTGATCCCATGGTTGAGCGCACTGTTTTTGAATTATACAGATCTGCGCAATTCGGAGAAAGTATCACAGCCTCTGCACCAAAGCCGTCTGCTGTTCGGATAATCGTTCCTACATTTCCCGGATCTGCTACATTATCCAGGTATACCACTCGCTGCATACCGGTAAAATCTATGTTTTCATGGGGAATCTTGCCTACAATCATTAAACCTTGCGGTGCAGTTGTATCGCTTAATGCAGAAAAAACTGCATCCGATACGATATATACATTTTCAAATTTTTCTGTCAAATACGCCTTGCTTTGTGTTGCAATGACCGCCCAGGCCAAATGGGGTGTATAAGCCATAAACTCCATGCAAAGCTGTATCCCCTCAATCAAGTATTTTTGCTCAGACTTCCGGTATTTTTTTTCTTTTAGTTTTTTAACTTGCTTGATAAATGGATTCGAGTTGCTCTCAATAATCATCTGAAGTCGACTCCTAATTTATTTTATCGATTTTTTTGTCATCGCCAATTACGATCAATACATCCTCAGCTTCTAATACTGTTTCGGGCAAAATCGACGTAGTAACACCTTCTCTGGTTTTGAAAGCTATAATATTTAGGCCATATTTTGCACGCACATTCAATTCGCGTACCGTTTTGCCTATCCATTTCTGCGGAACTTCTATTTCAACAATACAGCAATTTTCTGCTATTTCAATCATATCCAAAATCGCACTGTTTGAAAGACGCTTTGCAATTCGTTCCCCCATTTCTTCTTCTGGGAAAACAATCATATCAGCACCTACTTTTTCTAAAACAGTACCATGTAATTGGTTATGCGCCTTTGCGACGATAAACGGGACGCCATTTTCCTTCAATAAAACTGTTGTCAAAACCGAAGATTCTATATTATCGCCAATTGCAACAATTGCTGCGTCAAAATTACGTACACCAAGAGATTGCACAACCGCTGCATCTGTTGCATTCCCAATAATGGCCTGCGTAAGAACATCTGCAGCTGCATTTACTCTATCAGCGTCTGTATCCACAGCCAATACCTCGTGTCCCATATTTACTAAGCTTTCTGCCACGCTTAATCCGAATCTGCCCAAGCCAACTACGATAAAATTTTTCATTTTGACCTCTCTTTCAAATATCACTAACCTACTATTACCTTTTCCTCTGGATATTCAATATTTATTGTTTTTGCCCGTACAGTGAAGGCAATTGCTATCGAAAGAACGCCCACTCTTCCGAAAAACATCAAAATCATAATTACAGACTTGCCAAATGCGGTAAGCCCTGCAGTAACGCCTGTTGACATACCTACTGTACCAAAAGCTGATACTGCTTCAAACAGCAAGTCTAAGAAAGAAAACGGTTGCGTTGCCGAAAGTAAAACCAAGGCAATCATAACAAAAAGCATTGAAATTAAGATAATTGCAATCGCACGCATAACGGCCGCCCAATTGATCTTTCGCTTCGCAAAGTTGACTGTATTGACACCACGCGCTACAGAAAATGCGGCAAATACCGCTAATGCAAAAGTAACCGTCTTTACACCACCGGCCATCGAGCCAGGCGAACCGCCGATAAACATAAGCAGAACGGTTACAAATTTGGAGGGGTCACTTAAAAGCGCAGAATCTACTGTACAAAAGCCCGCTGTTCTCGGCGTTATACTCTGGAAGAAAGAAGCCAGTATTCTTTCCCCTGTATCAAAATCACGAAAGCTGTTATCTTTTTCTAAAATCCAGAATGCAATTGCGCCAAATAAAATCAATCCCGCTGTTACAAATAAAACAATCTTGGTGTGTACACGCAGTTTACGAAACTGTTTAAAGGAAAGTAAATCGCGCCAGACAAAAAATCCAAGGCCACCAATAACAATTAAAGCCATAATGACTATATTGACAAGCGGATCCCCTACATAAGCCGTCAGACTGATTCCGTTTTCCAATTTGCCCATCAAATCAAAACCTGCATTACAAAATGCTGAAACGGAGTGGAAAACACTGAACCAAATACCATCTGACCATCCAAACTGCGGAACAAAGCGGATCGCAAGCAAACACGCTCCTATTAACTCGCACAAGAAAGTAATACGAAGCAGTTGGCGTACCATCCGGATAATGCCTTGGTTGGTGTCTATGCTAAAAGATTCCGCCATTATACGTCTTTCCTTAAGAGATATTTTTCTGCCGATAACAAATGAAAAAATCGCTACGAAACTCATAACCCCAAGTCCACCAATTTGAATTAGGGCTAATATGACTGCCTGTCCAAAAAAAGACCAGTAGGAAAAAGTATCGTAAACTGCAAGACCGGTAATACAAGTCGCAGATGTCGCCGTAAATAGTGAATCAATGAACGGTGTTACTATTCCATCCTTTGTGGATATTGGAAGTGTAAGTAAAAACGCCCCCAGTAAAATAACAAATAAGAAACTGAAGGTAATAATTCTTGGTGACGACGCCATCATTTTTTTTATCCTACTCAACATCTTTATCTTTCTTCACCGCCTTTTTAAATCCGTACATCTATAAATAATAATTCAGAAAGTTCAATCTGTCAACACCTTTTGAAAATTTTCTCAATCAAAATATCAATTTATATATAAATTCTCTGACCACGATTATTTGTATTTTGCAGGAGAAACACCCATTACACGTTTAAAAACCGTACTAAAATAATTCTGATCGGAAAAGCCTAACAAACATGCCGTTTCTTTTATCGACATGCCGCTTCCGATACATTGTGCCGCTTTTTTTATTTTAATTGTATTAAAATAATTCATTATTCCCTTAGCAGCATATTTATTGAAAACTTTTTTTAAATTTGACTCGCTCATATTGCAAAGTTTTGCAATTTGAGAAATGGTTAACTTCCTATAAATATTCTGCTCCAGAACTGATAAAATGAACATATAGTTTTTTGCACTTTGCGATTGATGAACCGAAAGTCCGCTGTTAACGCTTGCAAAGAGTGTATGCAACATGCTTTCTAACTGACAAAGAAAAAAACTTGCATCGCTTTCTTTTCCGTTTTTGGTATGCGTAAGTTCCACCTGTGATCTCTCGTAGGTAAAAATGGTCTTTGCTAATTGACATAGCCTTCTGAGTTCATCCGCCATTTCTGAAGTAAAATTAAAAATATTTCCCGTTAACTCTGGCATTTTGGATGCGTAAAAACTCAGAATGACAATTTCAGGTGCTGTTCCGTTTTCTGACCAAATATTATGAAATTGCATAGGCGGATGCAATATGGCATTCCCGCTTTTTAATATATAGACTTCCTTATCTGCAGTAATGCCCACATTCCCGCTTAAAACAAAAACAATTTCCCAAAAATTGTGTGCTTCTCCGGAAAAATAATAATTCCGTTCAAAAACCAAATCAAAAAAT
>CALXJH010000089.1 GCA_944388555.1 uncultured Clostridia bacterium | reverse complement strand
CTTTATTTACGTAACCCATGACCAGACAGAAGCGATGACAATGGGTACAAGAATTGTAGTTATGAAAGATGGTATCATTCAACAGGTAGATACACCGCAAACCCTTTACGAAACACCTGTAAATATGTTTGTTGCTGGATTTATGGGCAGCCCGCAAATGAACTTTATAGATGTTACAATTGAAAGAAAACCGGAAGGAACATATGTTGTGTTTGGTAACCAGCATATTAAACTGCCGGAAGGAAAAGCAAAAATGCTGGAGGATTCCGGTTTCAAGGGAACAGAAGCGGTTATGGGTATTCGTCCCGAACATATTCATGATGAAGAAGCGTTCTTGGCAAATTCTCCGGATAGTGTTGTAAATGCGGAAGTTGAAGTTACAGAGCTGATGGGCGCGGAAACCTATTTGTACTTAAAAATTGAGGGCAAAAACTTTACGGCCAGAGTAAATCCAAGAACAACCGCTAAAAACGGCGATACAATTAAAGTTGCGTTTGATGTGCATAAGGTACATTTGTTTAATAAAGAAACAGAAGAAACAATTATTAACTAATTAGGAAACAAGCTGCAGGGCGAATGATTTTTCGCCCTGCTTTTACGTGTAAATGTAAATATAGGTGTTGTATGGAAAAAGGAGAAAAAATAATACTTGCTTCAATATGTGATAAGGCAGAAAAATGCTGGGAAAAGAATATCCCTGCCAATACACATTTTTTGGATCTGCATGAACAGACCATTGCAGAGCAGCAACGAAAATCCTACCTGTGCAAATATGTATTTTGGGGAGGATACCCGGATGCAGAACGGAAGGTTTTGTTTTTTTTGCCAGACTATTTGGATGCACCGTCGGAAGATGTGCTTTGTGCGGTGCAGGTAAAGAGTAGTGCAAATTCTAAGCTGACGCACAGAGATTATTTAGGCGCGGCGCTTGGTCTTGGCATTAAAAGACACCAGTTGGGGGATATCCTTTTGCAGGCCGACGGCGGTTACATTATTTTACTGCGAGAAATGGCAGATTTTTTGGCTGCAAATTTGCTGAAGGTTGGGCGTGAAAATGTCTCGTGCAGCGTGGTTGAATTATGTACTATAAATTTTCAGCCGCCACAGCCGAAAAAAACTTGTATAATTTCTGTGTCCTCTTTGCGCCTGGATAAAATAGTTGCGGAAGTGTTTAAAATTTCGAGAAAAGACGCTGCCGCTGCGATTCTCTCCGGAAAAGTGTATGTCAATCAAAAAGAAGTGCCAAAACCGGATTTTTTGCTAAAGCAGGAAGATAAAATTACATTGCGCGGGAAGGGAAAAGCAGAATTTTTTGAAATAAACGGAACAAGTAAAAAAGGTAAACTTAGAATTGGATTAAAATTGTATTAACAGTAAAAAAGGATAAGAGCAAAACGCTCTTATCCTTTTTTATAGATTATTGCTTGTTGTACTGATTTTGTTGATTGTTTTTTTGGTTTTGCTGATTCTTTTGATTGTTTTTTTGGTTCTGCTGATTATTCTTCTGATTTTGCTGGTTGTTTTTTTCGTTCATTTTTTAAATCCTCCAAAATTTATTATTACCTTTTGTGGCACTACTATTTTGTCCCATGTAATAATTTTTATGCAGGAGAATCGTTTTTTTATATTTTTGTATTCTGATTAGCTTATGTAAGCAGTATCCAGATTGATAACAACGTTGTAGCGTTTATCCATTGCCTTTAGTGCATTTTTAAGTTTTTCAACAACGTCTTTGCGTTTTTCTGTGGGATATTCGCAGGGTAATACTAAATCAAATATAATATTGATTGCGTTTTCTCCGTCGGTCATCCGCAAGTCATGGAAAGACAAACAGGAATCATACTTTTTCAAGAAATCATCTACAAATTTGCGGATTGCTGTGGTAATTTCACAATCGGTTGTTATAGGATCCATATGAATCACAATGTGAATGCCCATCTCGTTTAAAATTTTATTTTCCAAGGCATCAATAACTTCGTGGATTTTTACAATACTTGCTTTATCAGATACTTCCGCATGTACAGAAGCCATAATTCTTCCGGGACCATAATCGTGAATAACCAAATCATGGCAGCCTAAAATTCCGGGCGCCTGCAGCAGCGTTTCGCTTATTTTCTTTACGGTCTCTGGCTTTGCCGGCGTGCCAAGCAAAATCCCAATGGTATCTTTTGAAAGAGAAAATCCCCCGTAAATGATGAACAAGGAAACCAATACGCCCATGATTCCGTCTATCGGATATGGGACAAATTGTCCAATGATTGCCGCGGCGATTGTGGCGGTTGTTGCAATGCTGTCGTTCAAGCTGTCGCGTGCGGTTGCCGCTGCCACGGTTGACTGAATTTTTTTAGCAGTATATTTGTTATAAGCATACATCCATAGTTTTACCACAATGGTGCATAAAAGGATGAGCACCAGACCGAAAGAAAGGTTTACATCATTCGGATGCAGAATTTTTTCCGCAGAATTTTTTAATAGCTCGAAGCCGACCAACATAATTAAAAATGAAACAATCAGTGAAGCGATATACTCCATGCGCCCGTGCCCGAACGGATGTTCCTTATCGGGATTGCGATTGCTTAGTTTTGCGCTTAAAATAGTAATCACAGAAGAGGCGCTGTCTGATAAATTGTTAAAAGCGTCTGTAAAAACGGCAACACTGCCTGTTAAAATACCAACGATAAATTTTGTAAGAAAAAGCAAAATGTTGCAGCAGATACCTACACCGCCGCATAGAACGCTATACTGCTCCCTTACTTTTTTATCGTCTACCTGTTCTGCTTTTTTTATAAATAATCTTACCAAAAATTTGAACATAGTATATTCCTTTCTCATTCACTCTGATTTTAATATTTTACCATTTTTTTTCAAAAAATGCAAGCTATCATACAAAAAAGCTTGACAGACACTTGTTTTTATGATATGATAATTATCTACTATTATGTACATTGGTGTATTATGCCTTTTTGATTTTATAATATACCACATTTGGTAGAAAAGAACATATTGCAAAACAATTTGTAGGAATTTTTTCATTCATATTTGGAGCGAGGGTTTTGATATTTCAAAATTACTCAATGTTCAGGATGATTAAATGTAGATACGATTCGTTTTAATTAAAATGAGGTGAGTTTATTTTATGTCAGAACCCAAGGTAATAAAACTGGGCAAAAACACAAGAAGAAGCTATTCTAAAATTGACGAAGTTTTGGAAATGCCAAACTTGATCGAAGTGCAAAAAAACTCTTACAAGTGGTTTTTAGAGGAAGGTTTGCGGGAGGTTTTTAAAGACGTTTCCCCAATTACCAATTTTGCGGAAAATTTGATTATGGAATTTACCGACTATACGTTGGATGAATCAGCCGCAAAATACTCTTTAGAAGAATGCAAGGAAAGAGATGCAACCTATGCTGCGCCGCTGCGTGTGAAGGTTCGCTTGATTAACAAAGAAACCGGAGAGCTCAAAGAGCAGGAAATCTATATGGGCGACCTGCCGCTTATGACAGACCAGGGTACATTCGTATACAATGGTGCAGAACGTGTTATTGTCAGCCAGTTGGTGAAATCTCCGGGAATTTATTATGAATCCGAGTATGATAAGGCAGGTAACTTACTGTTTAAAGCAACCGTAATACCAAACCGCGGGGCTTGGATTGAATATGAAACCGATTCGAATAATATTTTCTCCGTTCGTGTGGACCGGACAAGAAAAGTTCCGGTAACAGTGCTGATCAAAGCACTGGGCCTGAGCAGCAATGCGCAAATTTTAGATGTGTTTGGCGAAGATGAAATTCTTCTTTTGAACACAATAGAAAAAGATACGATTAAGGATACCGATGGCGCTTTAGAAGAAATATACAGAAAACTAAGACCGGGTGAACCTGCAACAGCAGAAGGCGCAAAGCAGTTGGTGCATTCTTTGTTTTTTGACGCACGCCGTTATGACCTGGCGCGTGTAGGCAGATATAAATTCAACAAAAAGCTTGCTTTGGCAGATAGAATCTTGAATAAAGTGTTGGCGGAAGATGTCGTAAGCAATACAACCGGAGAAGTGCTTGCTTCTGCCGGTGATACTGTAACCAAAGCACTTGCGGCAGAATTCAAGAAAAACGCAGTGAACCGCGTCGTGCTTTTGATTGAAGATAAAAAGGTTATTGTTTTCTCTAATAATATGGTGGATCCGTCAGACTTTATTTCCGGTATCGATTTGGAAGCAATCGGAATCAATGAGGACGTATGCTACGACGTGCTGGCCGAATTATTAGAGCAAAGCGGCGGTGATATAGAAGCGCTGACTAAGCTTTTAGAAGCAAATGTAGAACGCTTGATTCCAAAGCATATCTTGGTAGAAGATATTTTTGCGTCTATTAACTATATCATTAACATGCAGCATGGACTGGGCAGCGTGGATAATATTGACCATTTAGGAAACAGAAGACTGCGCGGCGTAGGCGAGCTGCTGCAAAACCAATTCAGAGTTGGTTTTTCCAGAATGGAAAGAGGCGTTCGTGAACGAATGACCATCCAGGATTTAGATGTTATTACACCACAGGCGCTCATCAATACAAAACCGGTTGTGGCTGCGATTAAAGAATTCTTTGGTTCTTCTCAGCTTTCTCAGTTTATGGATCAGCCAAACCCGCTGGCAGAACTTACACATAAAAGAAGACTTTCCGCGTTAGGACCGGGCGGTTTATCCAGAGAGAGAGCAAGCTTTGAAGTTCGTGACGTGCACTATTCCCATTATGGAAGAATGTGCCCGATTGAAACACCGGAAGGTCCGAACATTGGTTTGATTAACTCCCTTGCAACCTATGCAAGAATCAATAAATATGGTTTTATTGAGGCGCCTTACCGCAAAATTAACAAAGAAACCGGCGTAGTTTCCAATGAAATTGAATATATTACTGCGGATATAGAAGATGGGAAAATTATTGCACAGGCAACCGAGCCGCTGGATGAAAACAATCACTTTAAAAATAAGAAAATTGTGGCACGGTATATGGACGAAATGATTGAAGTGGATGCATCTCGTGTAGATTACATGGACGTTTCTCCGCGTCAGGTCGTTTCTGTTGCTACGGCGATGATTCCTTTCTTGGAAAACGATGACGCTTCCCGTGCGCTGATGGGTTCTAACATGCAGCGTCAGGCCGTGCCGCTTATCAGCCCGGAATCGCCGATTGTCGGTACCGGAATGGAATATAAAGCGGCGATGGACTCCGGCGTTGTTGTAGTGGCAAAAGAAGATTGTACGGTGCTGAAAGTCAGTGCGGACAAGGTTACGGTGCGTGAAGAAGCGACCGGTAACATCCGTAATTATAATATTCAGAAATTTAAACGTTCTAACCAGGGAACATGTATCAATCAGAAGCCGGTCGTAGAAGAAGGCGAGTTTGTTAAAAAAGGCGAAATTATCGCGGATGGCCCGGCAACCCAAATGGGAGAAATTGGTTTGGGTAAAAATATCCTGATTGGTTTTATGACCTGGGAAGGTTATAACTATGAAGATGCTATTTTAATTAACGAACGTATTGTGCGCGAGGATGTTTTAACTTCTATTCATATCGAAGAGTTTGAAACAGAATCCAGAGATACAAAACTCGGGCCGGAAGAAATCACAAGAGATATTCCGAATGTCGGTGATGATGCATTGCGTGACCTGGACGAACGCGGTATTATTCGTATCGGTGCGGAAGTAAACTCCGGAGACATCCTTGTCGGAAAAGTTACGCCGAAAGGTGAAACGGAACTTACCGCAGAAGAAAGACTGCTGCGCGCTATTTTCGGCGAGAAAGCAAGAGAAGTACGTGATACCTCTCTGCGTGTGCCGCATGGCGAAGGCGGTATTATTGTAGATGTAAAAGTGTTTACCCGTGAAAATGGGGATGAATTGTCCCCGGGCGTAAATCAGGTAATCCGCTGCTATATCGCACAGAAAAGAAAAATTTCTGTCGGCGATAAAATGGCGGGACGACATGGTAATAAAGGTGTTGTTTCGCGTATTCTCCCAGAGGGAGATATGCCTTTCCTCCCGGGCGGCACTCCTTTGCAGATTGTACTCAATCCGCTGGGCGTTCCATCCCGTATGAATATCGGTCAGGTACTGGAAGTGCATTTGGGTTATGCAGCAAAAGCACTTGGCTGGAAGGTTGCAACACCGGTATTTGACGGCGCACACGAGGAAGATATTGAAGAAGCCTTGATAAAAGCCGGTTACAATAAAGACGGTAAGACCGTTTTGTATGATGGAAGAACCGGATTGCCTTTTGATAACCGCGTTACAGTTGGCTATATGTATATGCTGAAACTGCATCATTTGGTTGACGACAAAATGCATGCGCGTTCTACAGGTCCTTATTCCTTGGTTACACAGCAGCCGCTTGGTGGTAAAGCCCAGTTCGGCGGTCAGAGATTTGGTGAAATGGAAGTTTGGGCGCTGGAAGCTTATGGCGCCGCCTATACACTGCAGGAAATTCTGACAGTAAAATCAGACGATGTGGTTGGACGTGTGAAAACATACGAGTCAATTGTAAAGGGGTATAATATTCCGAAACCAGGTATCCCTGAGTCCTTTAAGGTTTTGATTAAAGAGTTGCAGAGCTTATGCTTAGACGTGAAAGTCCTGAACGAAAACCGGGAAGAAATCGATCTCAGAGATTACGATGAAACAGATGCGCCGGTAGCAACACCGGAAATTATTGAACAATTAAAGCGCGAAGCGGAGGAAAATGCAATGCGCAATGAAACAGACTTGTTTGGTCAGGCGGGCGAAGCGCTTACAGCCGATGACGAAGCGGATGAGGACGAGGATCTGTTCGATGAAAAATCTGTTTTTGAGGGCGATTTAGCAGTCGTTGATGATCTGGAAGATTTATAAATCAGCGGCGTCGAAAAGGATTTACACGCTGAAACAACGTCGATAGAAAGGACGAGGTAAATTTATGGAATTCAATGTATTTGATGCGATACAGATCGGCCTTGCGTCACCGGAAAGCATTCGTGCATGGTCTAAGGGTGAAGTAAAGAAGCCGGAAACAATCAATTACAGAACATTAAAACCTGAAAAAGATGGTTTGTTCTGCGAAGTCATTTTCGGACCTATGAAGGACTGGGAATGTCATTGCGGTAAGTATAAAAGAATTCGTTATAAGGGCATTGTATGTGATCGATGCGGTGTTGAGGTTACAAAGTCTAAAGTGCGCCGCGAGAGAATGGGTCACATTGAACTTGCAGCGCCCGTATCCCATATTTGGTATTTCAGAGGCATTCCGAGCCGTATGGGACTGATTTTGGAAATGTCGCCCAAGGATTTGGAAAAAGTACTGTACTTTGCTGCATATGTAGTTGTGGATCCGGGCAAAACTCCCTTGTTTAAGAAGCAGATTTTGACCGATAAAGAATATAAAGAAGCTTACGATAAATACGGCACAAAATTTAAAGCGGGAATGGGTGCGGAATGTATCAAAGCACTCCTGCAGGAAATTGATTTGGATGCACTTTCTGCTGAATTAAAAGAGCAGCTGGAAAACAGCACAGGACAAAAGAAAGTCCGTATCATGAAACGCTTAGAAGTTGTGGAATCTTTCCGCCACTCCAATAACAGACCGGAGTGGATGATTTTAGATGTTATTCCGGTTATTCCGCCGGATATTCGTCCAATGGTACAGTTAGACGGCGGCAGATTTGCCACATCCGATTTGAACGACTTATACAGAAGAGTCATTAACCGTAACAACCGATTGAAAAAGCTGCTGGAATTAGGCGCGCCGGATATTATTGTGCGCAACGAAAAAAGAATGTTGCAGGAAGCAGTAGACGCACTGATTGATAATGGCAGAAGAGGCCGTCCTGTAACAGGACCTGGAAACCGGGCACTGAAATCTTTGTCAGATATGCTCAAAGGTAAACAGGGACGTTTCAGACAAAATCTGTTAGGTAAACGTGTTGACTATTCCGGCCGTTCCGTTATTGTTGTAGGACCTGAATTGAAATTGTATCAGTGCGGTTTGCCGAAAGAAATGGCAATTGAACTTTTTAAACCGTTTGTAATGAAACGTCTGGTAAGCAAAAACCTGGCGGTGAATATAAAGAACGCAAAACGAATGGTAGAACGTGTTCGCCCAGAGGTTTGGGAAGTGCTGGAGGATGTAATCAAAGAACATCCCGTACTTTTAAACCGTGCGCCTACACTGCACAGATTAGGTATTCAAGCCTTTGAACCTGTTTTAGTTGAGGGACGTGCACTGAAACTGCATCCTCTGGTATGTACTGCGTACAACGCGGACTTTGACGGCGATCAGATGGCCATTCACGTACCGCTGTCAGCCGAAGCGCAGGCGGAGGCAAGATTTCTGATGCTTTCGGCAAACAATCTGCTGAAACCGCAGGATGGTAAACCGGTAACCATTCCTACACAGGACATGATTCTGGGGGCGTATTATTTAACCATTCAGAAGCCTAAGGAAGTTAAAATTACCGATCCGGGCGATACGGATTATGAAGTAGGCGCAGTTGTACGGTATTTGACTGAAGAGCGCGGTAAACTGCCACTGCAAAAGCTGAATGCACAACTGGAAGCAGAGGGTAAAACACCCGCAAAATTTACGGAGGAAGGCTGCTTTGGGGGCGAACTTGCAGAGGGGCATGCGTTTTCTTCGGTAGATGAGGCAATTTTGGCTTGCGAATCCGGAGCGGTTGGACTGCATGCGCCGATTCGTGTACGCGTTTCAAAAGAAATTGACGGCGAGACAGTGACTGGCCTGATTGATGCCAGCGTAGGCAGAATTATATACAACCAAAATGTGCCGCAGGATTTGGGATTCTTAGACAGAAATGTAGATGTA
>CALXJH010000088.1 GCA_944388555.1 uncultured Clostridia bacterium | reverse complement strand
TCCACTTGTTCCGGATCGGTAATATCACACTTTGTATACACATAGCCACATTGCTCTTTTTCCAGTATTTCTGCCGCTTCACTCGGCAGCTCGGGCTTTGTGGCACAAAGAATCACACGATATCCGTTTTTTCCCAATGTGTGTGCAATAGAAAACCCGATTCCTCTTGCCGCACCAGTTACCAATACAGTCTTTTTCAACGCTTTCATGCCTCCCGTATTTTATTTCATACAATACTGCCGATAATACGGCAAATACACTTCCGAATCACGAATCACGCAGCCAGCAACTGTACCTGCGCGCATAAGCGCAGAACATTTGCCGCATGCTATGCAGCATTTTTTTGCGTCCATCTGACCTTTTTGGAAAATATCTTCCGCAAACGCAGGATATGCAAACGCCTGCCGTCCAAATCCTGCTATGCTGCAAATTCCCGTTTTGACTGCACCTGCTGCAACAGAAGCACCCGCATCTTTTAAATAAGAAAAACCGGACCCCACAACCGCAAGTTTTTCAAATGTCTTTTGCACAGTCCCTACACATTGCATCATGCGTTCTACGCCTGCAAGCGGCTGCTCAGGCGAAGGATAGGGTCCCTGGTTAAAGGGACGGTTTACATGGGGATTGACATACGGGTTGCCTATGGTTATATCTATCATTTCCATTCCGTACTGATTATGCAGCCGATCAATTACCTGCAGAGGCTCCGTCAAATCCGGCTGTAAGCCGCCGTTTGCATGCACTCCAAATCCAAAAGGATACGCAAATCCGTCATACACATTCATTCTTGAGGTTACAATAAAATCCTTTGCCGTTGCTTGGTTTGCATTTTCCACCGCGTTAAAGTAAAGACGCGTCCGATTTTCAAAACTGCCGCCATATTTTCCCTCTCTATTAAACGCACTCATCAATTCACTCAGGAGATAGCCATGACAGCACTTTATATCTATTCCGTCAAAGCCGGCTTGCTGCGCAAGCATTGCGGCCTTTCCATACATTTCTTCCAGACGCTCTAAATATGTATCTGTAACAATACAGCGCTCCGGAAGCGGCTCTGTTTTTTCGAAAACCGGCTTATTGAGGGCAATCATAGGCTCGGGAACTCCGTTCGGTTTTGAATATCTTCCTGAATGTGTTGCCTGCATAATGAGAATGGGCTCTATGCCATGTTGTTTTTTTGCAGCTTGCCGAATTGCTTCCACTTCCCGTTTAAAATGTTCGACTGTATTTGGATTGATCCATAGCTGTCGGGGATTTGCACGCCCCTCCTGTACAATGGCAACCGCTTCAAACCAAATGAGACCTGCGCCGCTATTTGCAAAACGCTGATACCGCCGTCTGGTCAGATCCGAAAACATACCGTCGGCCGTGCCGTCGCACCCCTCCATCGGCTGAATTGCAATACGATTGGGAATGGTTTTATATTTAAGCTTTACGGGTGTTTTTAAAATGGAAAGATCCTGTTCGATAGGAATCTTCCATTTTTGCTCTGCTATATTTTTTAAAATTTCCTCCATAACTTTCCTTTTCCTCTTTTCTTTCTTAAAATAATGTGCTATACTTACTTTTAGTATGAACGATTTTTTCTAAATTGGCTATTTTAAAATTGTCTTGCTATATGTAAAAATTGTTTTTATAGGATTAAATGCGTAATCTATTCTTATATTTTGCTATGGAAAGGATGTGCCTTATGCCAGATTCCTTGATTACAAATATTCAGTTCAAAGAAGAAAAAACCGAATATCGCGTGCATTATCACCATAATTATGAAATTCTGTATATTACCAGCGGCAGATGCGCAATGTCAGTCAACAATGCTACTTATGTCGCAAAAACCGGCGATATTGTTTTAATCGGCAATCAGGAAAACCACTGCACAAAAATTCTGGAGCCTCCGTTTGCCCGCTATGTATTGACCATCAATCCGCTGCTATTTAATCAAAGCATTGAAAACCATCAGTTGATCGCCATGTTTAAACAGCGCAAAACCGGTTTTTGCCATTGCTTGCCTATGCCAACTGCCGGCATTGAAGCTATCTTTCAAAAAATTTATGCGGAAAAGCAAAACAAAGACATATTTTCAGATACCATGTGTAACTTATATCTGAAAATGCTGTTGATAGAAATTTTTCGCGCACATCCGTCTAATTTTGAAAATGAGATGGATAAAACCAGTGAAACTATTTTAATAATCCAAAATTATATAGACACGCATTTTGATGAAGAAATACGTCTGGATAAGCTGGCAAAGCAATTTTTTATGAATAAATATTACCTTTCGCACAGCTTTAAAACTTTTGCCGGAATTAGTCCTAAACAATATCTGACGCAGGTTCGCTTAAACCACGCGCTTCATCTACTGACACACACCAATTTTACTATTTCAGAAATTTGTGAAAAATGCGGATTCCCGGATATCAATAACTTTATACGCACCTTTAAAAGTCATTTTTCTAAAACACCTGGCAGCTATCGGGAAAACTATCATCTAACCAAATAAAACCAAAACACATAAGATTTGACAACGCCTTCATTTTATGTTATATTTGTTTTGCAAATTTTATCTATTTATAAGTAATCATTAAACAGTTTATATGCCACGGAAAATTGTTTTCTGCGCTATAAAAAACAAAAAGGTGGCTCCTATGGATTTTACACAGGCACGTATTCAAGCAATCGTAGACACACTGAAAGACAAAATTATGCTGTCTGATTCACCTTTGGAAAACATCTCATTTGTTTCCTGCGGTTACAAGGCAGATAACCAGCCGCCCAAGGACGGTTTTGCGCCTTTTGAAGCCGGCTCTTTTGTACAAGGAAAAGATGCGCATTTTTGGTTTCATCTTTCCTTTAAAACGCCAAACATATCTGAAAACCAGCAGATTAACTTCCATTTAAGCACCACCAAAGATGGTCTGTGGGATGCTCTCAATCCGCAGGCACTGATTTACATAAATGGCAAAATGGTGCAAGGATTGGATATTAACCATCAGGACGTACTCTTAGATCCGGAAAACGAATATGACATATACATTTATTTCTATAGCGGTATGATTGAAAAATCTATACAAGTTATGCCCTCTTTGCAGATCATTGACACACAGATAGAAGGTTTGTATTATGACCTTTCTGTTCCGCTGCAAGCATCCCGCCTGTTCGAAGACCGGGATGGAGAGTATTTGCAGCTGATACAAATTCTGTTTGGCGCAGTGCAGCTCCTGGATCTGCGTGATTTTTACAGTGCGGCATTTTATGAAAGTATTCAAAACGCCCGTGCATACCTGAAACAAAATTTATATACGTCTGCTCGCCCCGACGGTCCTGTTGTAACCTGTATCGGACACACACATATTGACGTTGCATGGCAATGGACACTGGCGCAAACGCGTGAAAAAACACAACGCAGTTTTTCTACTGTATTAAATTTAATGCGGCAATATCCGGAATATCAGTTTATGTCCTCCCAGCCGCAGCTTTATAAATATTTAAAACAGGAAGCGCCAGACGTTTATGAAAATGTCCGTGAAGCAGTCCGTTCCGGACGCTGGGAAGCAGAAGGCGCCATGTGGCTGGAAGCCGACTGCAATTTAACCAGCGGGGAAAGCCTCGTTCGCCAACTGATATACGGAAAACGCTTTATGCAGCAAGAATTTGGCGTAGATAATAAAATCTTATGGCTTCCCGATGTATTTGGCTACAGTGCAGCGCTTCCACAGATTTTGAAAAAATGCGGCGTTGATAAATTTGTCACTTCAAAAATCAGCTGGAATGACAGCAATCAGATGCCCCTGGATACATTCATGTGGGAAGGTATTGACGGAACGGAGATTTTCACTTATTTCATTACCGCACAGGATTTGCAGAAAAAAACAGAAACACCGCACCGATATACTACCTATGTAGGATATATTCGCCCGGAACAAGTTTACGGAACATGGGCAAGATATCAGCAAAAGGAATACAACAACGAAGTGATGATAACCTACGGTTACGGAGATGGCGGGGGCGGCCCGACAAAGGACATGTTAGAACAGCAGCGCCGTCTGTCTTACGGTTTGCCGGGATTACCGCGCACACAGATGGACTCCGCAACCAATATGCTCAACCGTGTGGAAAAACGCTTTTTTGAAAACTGCGCACGTTTGGGAAAGGTTCCGAAATGGATCGGAGAACTTTATCTGGAACTGCACCGCGGCACATACACCACTATGGCGTATAACAAATACTGCAATCGAAAAAGCGAACTTTCTTACCAAGCTGCAGAGGGCATTGCCTATACAGCGTTTGCGCTTTTAAACCAGCCTTATCCCAAAAAAGCTTTGCAGGACGGCTGGGAAACTATTTTGCTGAACCAGTTCCATGACATCATCCCTGGTTCTTCCATCAAGGAAGTGTACGATGAATCGGCAAAGCAGTATGCAGACGTGCTCAGCACTTCGAAAACCGCTTTCGACACTGCACTTTGTGCTTTAAAAAACGAGGTGCGCACAGAGGGCGGATGGTTTGTGTACAATCCGAACTCCGCAGCTTTTACCGGCGTGATACAAGCCAATGACAACTATATTTACGTTACAGATATTCCCGGCCATGGCTGGAAAGTAGTAAAGCCTGACGAAATTGAAACCGGAGGCGTTACACTTACCCACAATACTTTGGAAAATGATTTCCTCAAATTAACACTCAATGACGCCGGACAAATTATTTCGCTGTACGATAAAGAAGCAGACCGCGAATTGGTACAAAAAGGTCAGACGCTGAATCAGTTCTGTATTTATGAGGATTTCCCCTATGCGCACGACGCATGGGATCTTCCGCCTTACTATAAAGATAAGAAATGGGCGTTTACAGCCAATGCCGTTACCCCTGTCGACGAAGGAGCAAGAAAAGGATTGCGCCTCACTTGTCCTTATGGCAAATCTACATTGATTCAAACAATTTATTTATACAAAAACAGCCGGCGTGTAGATTTTGAAACTTATGTAAACTGGCAGGAAAGCCACGTTACGCTTAAAGCTGAATTCCCGCTCGATGTTCATGCAACAGAAGCAAGCTATGAAATCCAGTTTGGCAGCGTAAAACGCCCCAACACCCAAAACACCAGCTGGGAAGCTGCAAAATTTGAAGTGTGCGCACAAAAATGGGCAGATCTGTCTGAGGATGCATACGGTGTAAGTCTTTTGAATAACTGCAAATACGGGCACAGCGCGGTTGAAGGAACACTGACGCTTACGCTTCTGCGTGCGCCTGCTTTTCCAAATCCGACAGCCGACCGCGGAGAACATCATTTTACCTATTCTCTTTATCCGCATAACCACAGACTGGACAGCGACACCGTGCAGGAAGCTTTTGTATTAAACCGTCCGCCGGTCTGCACCCAAATTCAAGCGCAAAACGGTTCTCTTGCAGACAACTGGTCCTTGGTTTCAACCGACAGCGAAGATATTATCATTGATACCGTAAAACAAGCGGAAGAAAATGACGACTTTATCATTCGTCTGTATGAATGCTGCAATAGACGCACAAAAACAACCTTGCATTTTGGTATTCCGGTGGCTTCCGCGGCATTGTGCAATATGCTGGAAGAAACCGAATCTGATCTCACGCTTGAAAACAACAGCCTTACACTTCATGTAAACCCCTTTGAAATTATCACTTTAAAGCTAAAAATTAAAAAGTAGATGTAAATTAATAAAAACTAAATTGTAAAAAGTCTGCCTCTATGAAAAAGAGGCGGACTTTTTTTGTGCAAATCTGTTTTTTCTTCTACTGCATGCATTTTATCGTAATAGAAGTTTTGCAGGTCGTATTTTCACTGCGTCTGCACCTCCTAATCTATACCATAAAATTCCGAAAGGTACGCACTTTGCGCTTTCTGCACCTTTCTTTTGCTTTCATAGCCCAAAAAATACGTGTAATCTGATATTATGCCTGCATAAAAGTCTATAACAAAAAGGAAATGTACCATTTTACGTCTCATATTCTCCACTTTAAAACACACAACATTTATCCATATTTTGTCAACATATAACTATTGAATTTTGCGCTGAAATCTGAAACAATAAAATTAGTTAATTTCTTAATTTTTAAGGGGGAAAGCCGAATGAAAAAATTAATCAGTTGTTTTGCGGCAATATGCCTGCTTCTAAATTTATTTTCTGCCACACTGCAAGCTGCGCAAGATGAAGTGGTTATCCCGTGCGAAAACGGCGCAAGCTTCAAAGCAGACGATAACTGGCGCCCCAGCGGGTTAAAAGGGGAAAATGACACAGCAACCAAGTATACAATCAACGATAATCCCACGCAGGCTATTTATACTGCTAACCTTGACGATGGAAACTACAGGGTTTTCTTTGATAATATTGTACGAGATGATAACGCTCCAAAAATAAAAATTATCATCGGACACAGCGACGGTGAAACCGAACTGGAACTGACGCATAACACAGGGACCAGCGGTTATGTGGATTTAGGTGTTTATACCATGTCTAAAGACACACCTGCAACCGTAACGGTTGAGCGAATCACCGAAAAAACCATGCGAATTGCAAGCGTGAAATTTGTCAAAACAACCGATGAACCCCAATCAGGGGACGTAAGCACACATCCGTCACAGGAAGAAACCCCTCCGGAAACGACACTTCCGCAGCCACCTGCTACTTCAGGCAAAGAGGTAATCATCAATGTAGGTGACAGCGGCTATACTGAATCAGATGGCTGGCAGCAAAGCGGTTTGGCTGGCTATAATGGAAAACCTTCGCGGTACAGTCCCGAATCTGATGTTGATTCGTTTGCATCTTTCACTGCACTTTTAGACGGAAGATATCGTGTGTTTTTCCATAATATTGTAAATCAAAACGGCCATGATGATCCCAAAATTTCTGTAACATATTCGGGTGGCGAAACTGTCATTTCTTATTCAGGAAAAGAAGGCGCAACTGATTT
>CALXJH010000087.1 GCA_944388555.1 uncultured Clostridia bacterium | reverse complement strand
GCGGTATTGACTTAAAAATTGTAAGTGAGTTGCTCGGTCATTCAGATGTATCAACAACAGCGAATGTATATGCAGATGTTTTGAAAAGCTCAAAGGCAAAAGTTGCTGATTTGATTTCCTTAAAACTAAATGGAAATTGATGTCCGTTGATGTCCTTTTGATGTCCGAAAATACAAAATGCTATTGCAATTTACAAAAAGTTATGATACAATAATCAAGGAAAAGCCTTATATTATGCGACTTTTCAAAACGATACAAAACACTATAAAACAGCGTTCTTATTTCTCAAAGAGATAATTGTCTTTTGAAAATGCTTATAAACCCCGAAGCCTTACGGTTTACGGGGTTTTCTTATGCCCAAAAATCTTTGTCATCTTTGACAAAATTAGACCAATTTACCTCGTTTTAAACCAATTTTCCGGGGATAAAAAAGGGTGAAAACCCCTTTTTAGACCTTCCCGGGGATAAATTCGGGGTGAAATTTTAGCCTGTTTTTTATCATTTTTTGACTTTTTAGGATAAAAATTTTCCTTTGTCAGTTTTGTCGCAGTTTGAATAAACATACCAAAATAAAATGGTTTTTGTCATAAATTTTAAAATTTAATATAAATACTGAAAAGCGTGTTTACTGCTCAATATGAGCTATGTGAACGCGCTTTTTTTGTACCTATTTCTTAATATACAGCACTCCAGCACAGCAGGATATTTGTTCAAATTCTATTTGAGGAAAGTGTTCTTTTAATTCGTCACAGACGAAGTACATTTCGTCATCATCCCATTCATTACCCACCTGCGCTTTATATGCCTCCATCTCCCCGCGAGTTGCAAAAGCGATATCTCCGATATAAATACATCCATCGTCTTTCAATAAAGTCAGTAGACTATTCAGAAAACTAACTTTTTGAATATCTGGAAGATGATGTAATGAATATGTAGCAATTATCGCATCATATTTATTCTGGGTCAATTCATTTACTAAACCTGCCAAAAAATCTCCATGAAATAATTTTGCATTTGGCATTTTCTCGTAAGCTATTTCAATCATTTTATGGGAAAAATCTTGTCCATAAATGTCGCACCCATTTTCATAAAGCATGGCGGTAAGCAATCCCGTGCCAAACCCAATGTCTAATACAACCTTTCCAGAATGACATAGTACACAATTAAAAATTATATTTAATACGTCTTTATATCCTGCAAATGGGTAAGTTCCATCTTCATCGGATAATCCAACACTCTTATCATAATTATCTGCACATAAATCAAACCCTTTTTCATTTAGAATATATTCCCTCCGTCAAATACAGATTCGCAATTGGTATATCGCATAACATACTACCTATATATGAATTTTTCTATGTATAATCCCGCTCTATACAAAATAACAGTCACGAGGAAAGAGCGACAAGTGATTTTGCTCTGAAAACTATGGTATTACCTTACATCTGCTTGCATGGTGTTATAATCTTTATAGAAATTCAAGCACCATCGGGGCACCAAAACATCAAAATTTATTGTGTTTCAAATTTCTTAATAGGCAGAAAGCCAATATTTACAACGTTTTTTATGGTTTAACGATTTTACACACCTTAAAAACAAATACTTTTTTACAAATTTCTACAAATTCATCTCTTTATTAAAATAATATCATATTTTTTCATTTTTCAATACTTTAATATGACTTCTTTAAAATAATTAGATTTTTATTATTTTCTTGTTAATTTTTATATTCTATATTATAATATACATATCAATAATTAAATCATTTTAATCGTATCAAACTTATTGCTGTGATATTTTTGAAAATCAAATATAGACAATCAAAGAATAATTATTTCTGCCCAAGGAAAGTCAGACTTTAAAAATAAATTTTTGATAAACTATATGTGGAAGGTGAAACAGATGAATATGTTGAAACAACTCAACGCAGCTATTGAATATATTGAAGAAAACTTGAGCGCAGAGTTTAAGATTGACACAGAAGCCAAAATTGCTTGTGTAACTGCAGATAGTTTCATCAGATTTTTCAGTTATATGACAGGCATGACGTTAACTGAATACGTAAGACGCAGACGTCTGACTCTAGCGGCGCAAGAACTGCAGGAAAGTAAAACGCCAATCGTTGAAATTGCTGTGAAATATGGGTATAACAGCGCTACAGCCTTTTCAAGAGCTTTTACAAAACAGCATGGTATAACACCTGCTCAAGCGCGTGATCCACATCAGTCGCTAAAAATTTATTCTCCTGTTTCTTTTCACATTATAATAAAAGGAGCAAAGGAAATGGATTTTAAGGTTATTGAAATTAAAGAGAAGAAAGTTTTGGGAATTTCTAAATGCATTGGAGGTACCTCCTCTGAACGCTTTGGAGCTGAGCATATTATGTGGGCGGATAACTGTGAGAACATTCCATCAAAAATATGCTGTAGTTATGACGGTATCTGGTATGGTATTTTTGAAAATGGAAATTATGTTATTGCACGCGACCAAGAAAATGTCGCTGGAACCAATCTTGAAACTTATTTTATTCCGGGTGGGACATATGCTGTTTTTACAACCCAGAGCGGAGGTTATGCAGGAGACGAATTACCACAATTACACGATTTGATTCATAATTCCTGGATTAAAAATTCAGGATACCGTCAGATTGGTGATTTTGAGCTTGAAGTGTATCATCTTTGCAGTGACAGAGCTGAGCGACAAAGAAAAAGATATTACGAAATATGGATTCCTATTGAATCGATACAGTAATTTGTATAATGACTGCTTGCCAGTCAACAGCGAAAAAATTCTAAAATAGTTGACAATGTAACATTTTCCTGAAGCATAGCTACAGGTAGGATACTCGAATTTTCTTGTTGGCTTTTAACGGGGTTGACAAAATAAAATCACTTTCATCATATATCTTGCAATGAAATTACATCTTTGTGCAATTTTTAAGGGCTTTTAAGCTGAATTTTGGATTATCTCCCCTAAAAAAATATATGGACGAATACCGGAAAAGTTTAACAGGTGCGAAATAAAAAAACTTTAAAATGACAAATGACATTTTAAAGTTTTTTAATATACCAGCATGTATAACTTTTGCAGGAATCTTTTAATACACTTCGCTTATATGCTTGTTTAGATTTTTTTAAGCATATCCGTTACCTTACAAGGTAGCGGTAAGCCGTACATACATTTCCGTTTTTTATGAAGTTCATATGTTTTAATTTTCTTTGGTTAAATCTGTGCTATTTCACAAACAATCTTTTTAAATCTCAGCAATGATATATCCATACGGCTTAAAATTAAAATTCATGCCATCTTTAATAATTAAACCTGATTTTAAAATAATATTGTGCATACTGCTTTTTATATTTACTTTTATCGGTTTATTCTTTGTATTTACCACTATCAGCAGTTTTTGCTTTTCGGATTCTTTCATATATGAGATTACTGCATCTGGTGCGTCATTGTCCACCCATACGATCTTCCCGTTTTTCAGTGCATCGCTGCTATGATGCAAATTGTGTATTTTTTTTATAAAACGCATTCTGCGAATACCGTCTTTCGTAAAACCTCTCGACCAGTTTATACAGCTCCTTTTACCATAAAATCTGTTTGAGAACATATTGTTTTCCGCATTATCGCAAATCTCGTATCCGTTCCACAAAAACGGCACGCCGTCAAACGTATTTGTTATAACGAGAGCCGCCTCAACGCCTCTGCTTGTCATTACAATCTCATTTCTGTCAAGTCCGCAGTCACTTGCAGTATCATGCGTATCTATAGTTCGAATAAGCTTAGATATATTTTCTCCATATATATCCTGTTCCTCATAAAATTTAGCTTTCAGTCTTGATGCGCTTTCACCATTTGCAAAAATAGCAACCACGAGTGTATTCCAATCAAAATTATAACCCATATCAAATACATTTTCAATATACGCAGGTTTTACGCCTTCATTAAGTGTAATAAGTCCAGGAAAATTCTTTTTCAGTCTTGAAAAAGATTCCTTCCAGAAATCAAGCGGAACATCATCTCCAACATCACACCTGAATCCATCTGCACCGTATTCCATTAAAAAAGTTTCCATATTTCTGTAAAGATATTCTCGCAGTTCTTTACACTTGAAATTTAATCTTGCAAATGGCCATCTGTCAGGCAGAAGAATTGTACCGTCCTCATTCCGCACCACAAAATCGGGATGTTCATTTATGAATACAGCTCTTTTTCCGCAATGTAAATACACCAGATCAAATAGCACCTTTAAACCACAGTTGTGGGCTTCTTTAACAAATGCTTTTAAATCCTCATTTGTTCCATATTCTGTATCGACATTAAAGTAATCGGCAATTTTGTATGGATTTTTGGGATTTCCCGTTTTCGATTCGATCTGACGAATACTCCATGTCGCTATTTCATCGTCATCGTCTGCAACACAAAAAGGACAGATATATACTATATCAACACCTAACGATGCAACATGTGGCAGCAGCAATTTTGCAGCATTCAATGTACCTTCGGGCGTAAAACTCCGTAATGCAAGCTGATAAATTATAAAATTAGGAATTTGCTTCATATGTGTATACCTCCATCAAATGTACTTTCTGTACTGATAATACTTTATTTTTCAATTTCAATGTAAAACAATAACATATTTAAAAAAACTTTCGCTTTTACCGTAAATCAACATGCAATTTTTATCTATCTTTCGCTGCTTTGCTATAGCCCGCAATATTGTTGTTTGCTTTTCATTTACACGCATACAATGCTTCTATATATGTATGAAGTTATCTATAAATAAAATACTGCGTTAAAAACCATGTGGTTTGTATGAATAATAAAATAATAGCTGACAATGCTGTATTTTGTTTAGAGCGCAGACTGCGTATCATTTGGATCTCCGTTTATTGCATGATCATATTCTAAAGACCAATCCAGTCCTCTGTACGCAGCAGCACGTTCATCCTTTTCAATGAAATCCATAAGCAAATCAAGCATATCCTTTGTCCATGTATTTTTATCGATCTGCGCTGTTGTGAATTTATTTTGCGTAATCATTTCAAAACCAAACAAGTCTTTAACCTGTGTTTTAGCCGCACCGCCAACAACTTCTTCAACCAAATGGCTTGGAATAAACAACACCCCTCCGCCTGAGCCGAAAACGACATCTCCCGGTAGACATATTGCATTTCCAATTCTTGTTGCTGTATTATATCCTATCATAATAAAATCACGAATGGGTGTAGGATCTATGCCTCTGTAATATACTTGGGTTTCTTCAACCTTTTTCATCTGCTCGGTATCTCTGATCCCTCCCCAAATCACAGCACCGCCGGTTTGGTTCTTTGTTTTGTTTTTCAATGCTGTCGTCAGATTTCCTCCAAGAAAAGTACCCTTATAGATTTTATCATACATATCTATAACAGGAACATCGCCCTCTTTGAGGTTATCAATTACCCATTGGTTATATGTACCTTTCCGCCCTTCTAATCTTCCTATATCCTTTACAACTGCATCAAGATCCGGACGGAATGGACAATAAGTCGCTGTAACAGCTCTTCCTATAAGTTTCCTGCCATCGTCATGCAATATATGTAATCTTCCCTCAAACTGGCTCTCATACCCTTTTACAAATATAGGTTTCCACACCTCTTCAAGCGTTAGTGTCTTTAATGCTTTTAAATATTGGTCATCGACCTTAGGACGACCATCTTCAAACCTTTCTCCTTTCCATTGCGGCGTTAATGCTATTATTTCTTCTCTATCATTAAAATGCATCCGTCATTTTCCTTTCTTTTATAAACTCATTCCACCGTCTACCTTTATTTCTGCACCTGTAATATATCTTCCTTCATTAGAACATAAAAGCAACACAGCAGGGGCAACATCCTTCGGATCACCTATATAACCACACGGTATGCAATCTTCAACTTTCTTTTTAATAGCAGCATCTTTTAGGCATTCTTTATTTCGCGGTGTATTAATTGCTCCCGGTGCAACATTATTGATGGTTATTCCAAAGGGGGCCAATATTGGTGCAAAATTTTCTACCATTTTCATCTGCGCAGCCTTTGAAACGCCATAAAGCGATAATTGAGGATGCTGATTGTACTGATTCACACTGCCTATTGTTACAATCCGTCCCCAACCTTTATTGATCATGCCTGTTGCATATTTTTTTATAAGAAAATAGCTGCTTTTGACATTACAGTTCATTTGATCATCAAATTCTTTTACAGAAAACGCGTTCCATGTCTTTTTATATTGAATTGACGCATTCAAAACAAGGATGTCTATATCACCTGTTACCTCATACAGCCTATCAATATCATCAATCTGTAAAAGATCGACTCGTACCGGAATGGAATTAGGAATTTTCTTGCTTGCATTGATGCATTTTTCCATACTCTTTGCACCCGCAACAAAAACTTTAGCACCTTGTTTTGCCAATATACTTGCTATTTCAAAACCTATACCTTGCGTTGAACCGGTAACAAGTGCAGTTTTTCCTGTCAAATCAAACATTTTTTAACACCTCCTAAATATATTTCAGATTTACGTTATAACGTATGTTTTTAAGGTTTTCAGTCTTACTTTCTAACATTTCATTATCATTTGAACTGCCAACTAAAACATGTCCGCTTTGTCCAATCCGCTTATTGTGCGTATCAGCTCCACTCCCTGTCATTTGCCCATTCGTTGTCCCATTCACTTGTAGGTTCCCAGATTCCGGGGTATTTCTCATGTATGTGTTGGACAATGAGTTCTTCATTTAATCGGTCAATTCCCAGTCCCGGTTTATTTGGAACATTTACAAACCCATCTTTAAACAGTGGATTGTCAATACCAATGACAAGGTCATTCCACCATGGGATGTCAACCGAATGGAACTCTACGGCCAAAACATTCTGAACGGCTGCTGCGGCATGAATTGCAGCCATACAAGCAATTGGACTTTCTGCCATATGTATTGCCAGCGCAACACCATATTTGTCACACATATTTCCAAGCTTCTTTAACTCTATTTCACCGCCAACCGTCAATATATCGGGATGCACAACCGAAACCCCGCCATTTTTCATTAAAGGCTCAAAATTTTCTGCAAGATAAATATCTTCGCCTGTACAGATAGGTACATTACAACTGTTTGCTATTTTTTCATAGTGGCGCGTATAATGCCAAGGTGCAACATCTTCTATCCATGCGATATTATACTTTTCAAGACGTTTTGCAAGCATAATACAATCTTCAATACATATATGTCCAATATGATCAAGCGCAAGCGGTACCTCGTAGCCAATCACATTTCTTACTTCTTTTACATAATTTTCTAAATAATCTATTCCTTTTTGTGTCAGATGGATACCTGTTGCATGATGCGGAATAGTAAACACTTCATAATTTTTCCCCAGCATCATATCCCTATCAATAGAACCCTTTTGATGATTGATTGCTTTCATCGAGTATTTCTTTATATCCTCTAAAAATCCAACAGGCGCATTTAAACATCCGGGCTCATCAAGCAAAAGCTCTATACCCAAATCCATTTTAAGAAAAGTAAATCCCTGTTCCATTCTCTTTTTAAGTGCGTGTCCCATATCAGTTCCTGTATGCCTTCCATCAATGTCCGTGTCGCAATACATTCTTACCTGATCACGAAACTTCCCGCCAAGCATTTGCCAAACAGGCACTCCCCACGCTTTACCTGCCAGATCCCAAAGCGCAATCTCAATACCGGATACGCCGCCACCTTGACGGGAATGCCCACCGAATTGTTTTATCCTTCTGAACAACTTATCTACATTACACGGATTTTCTCCAACAAGTCTTGATTTTAGCATAAGCGCGTATGTAGCACTTGATGCATCTCTTACCTCTCCGTAACCAATTAATCCCTGATTAGTATAAACCTTTATAAGCGGACAATGTTTCGGGGCCCCATTTATGTTTGCAACTCTTATGTCTATTATTTTCAATTCCGACGGTTCTGAAAATCGATTCGCTTTGATTTCCATATTTTCTCCTCCTTGACTTATAAATCGGATTATGCTATACTTTATTCATGTTTGATTTTAGCACGGCGTCATTGAAATAACAACCTAAATATTACGATATTTATCCACTATTTTACGAAAGAGGTTCCGTATGCAGTTTGATCGATTCATACTGTGTGACAACACAGATACTATAATTTTAAAAACATTTCATTCTACGGTATCACCTGTAAAACGTAATTATAATGCACATCATCATACAGAGTGCGAACTTTCTGTATTTATGAAAGGACGCGGAATATATTCGGTACAAGGAAAAGAATATGAATTTAATAAAGGTGATGTTTTTTTGTTTGGCAGCAACGAAGAACACTGTATTACAATCATCAATGAAGAAATAAATCTGTTAAACATTCAGTTTGAACCTCGTATTTTATGGGAAAACGCAGAGAATATTGAACTTCTAAAGCTGTTTGTTGCGCGGAATAAAACTTTCTCGAACAAATTTTCAAACACAGATAAAACACTCTCAAACTATATATTTCATATTGAAAATGAATTACGCTATCAAAAAACAGGCTATAAGATACAAGTAAAATATGCCCTCTTATCGGCACTTATACATATTATGAGAAATTATTCCTGTATAAATTCAGATGCAACGATTACAGGCATAAACTCTATCGAACAGCTCATAAATGCAATGCGATATATAGACGCTAATCTTAATACAAAACTCACACTCAAAAATATTGCCAAAGTTGCCTGTATGACGCAGACATATTTTTCGTCTGTTTTTAAAAAATTTAACGGCATTACCCCTTGGCAATACATTACTATAAAGCGAGTGGAAATGGCAATCGGCATGCTTAAAACAAGTCATATGACAAAGCTTGAAATAGCGCAAAGATGCGGTTTTTCCAGTTCATCAAATTTTTATAAATCATTTTTCAACGTAACAGGAAAACAACCCAAAGACTTCTGTATTAATACCCGCAAAAATAATGGATGAATGGCTCAATTATGAGATTTTGAACGCATTTTCAAATTTGGAGTTTCCATGATACAAACATATCCTTAAAATTAAAACTGTATATTGAAGAACAACAATACCAAGCGCTACAAGACTTTGCAAAAAGTTGCAAAAAGATAGAAAACTTCTATATTATAGCGCAAAGAGAGCGGCAAACATTCAGAAAGCCCTTATTCCGCAAGGGTTTTCTTTTTTGCGCGCAAATTGCCACTTCCTGCAAAAGGCAGGACAAATATAAGAATAGCAGCATCTTTTTAGCTAATTACACATCTTTCTTTGTGTCACCCAGGAAACCTATTAAAATTTATATAAAACAGATTTTTAAAATACATATTTGTAAAAAACGATTGACATTAGTCCGAAATCGTACTATAATGAAAATCGTACGATTTCGGACTAATGGAGGACTACAATGAAACAACATATTTCTAACGAAATGAAGCGCTATAATCATTTACTTGGTGAGATTGAAGCTACGTATCATGAATCTTCGCTCAAGCTCGGTATTTCTGACAGTGTTTCAAAAATTCTTTATACCATTTGCATTTCTGGAGGCAGTTGTTTACTTAGTGACATTTGTAAAAAAACAGGATTAAGCAAACAGACGATCCATTCTGCTATTCGCAATCTTCAAAATGATGATGTGATTTATCTTACAGCAATAGACGGTAAATCAAAAAAAATATGTCTGACAGAAAATGGAAAGATATTTGTAAAAAATACTGCTTTGCGCATTGTAGAAATGGAAAACAATATTTTTGCCTCTTGGGAAAAAACGGACATTGAAAAATATCTTCAATTAACCGAAAAATTTTTGAAATCATTAAAAGACAAAGTTCACCAACTATAAGAAAGGGCTATGATTATGAGAATTACTAACAAAAGTCCGGAATTGGGCATCAGCGGCATGATTCTCGTTAAAAGTCCTTCTGCTTTATTCGAGTTTGATTACTGCCACAAAGAAATATTAGCTTGTATCACTGAAAATCAAGGACTGAATAAAATAAGAGCAAGCGCCTTAAATCAGTACATTTGGCAAAATATAGCCATTGCCAATTGTGGAAAATATATGGCTGAAATCGAAAAGCTATTCCATAAAGAAACGGAACCAAAGATAAAAAGCATAAACCGCAGCCAAACTAAAATGCGCGCTGTCATTTCAGGGCGTGCACGGGGAGAAAACAGCGCGTATTATATTATCGTAAACACAACGGATTGGAATATGCAAAACCGGACGCCGGCAGCAGTAAAAGTTGCAGACTGCTGTTTTAGGAGGAATCCATGAATATTCGGCTTTCAAATCACTTTAATTATAAAAGACTGCTGCGCTTTACGCTGCCATCCATAATAATGCTGGTTTTCACGTCTGTTTACGGTGTTGTTGATGGCTTTTTTGTATCAAATTTTGTCGGAAAAACAGCTTTTACCGCTGTTAATTTCATAATGCCGTTTTTAATGATTTTAGGAGCCGTTGGATTTATGTTTGGTACAGGAGGCGGTGCTTTAATATCGAAAACCCTGGGCGAAGGCAAAAAGGAAAAAGCGAACCGTCTGTTTTCTCTGATCGTTTATGTTTCTGTAGTTTGCGGTATCATACTTTCAATTTTAGGTATTTTATTTATTCGTCCTATTGCAAGTTTTCTTGGTGCGGAAGGACAGATGCTCGAAGACAGTATCACATATGGGCGTCTTATTCTTCTTGCTATTCCGGCATACATTTTGCAATATGAATTTCAATGTCTTTTTTCCACAGCTGAAAAGCCACTGCTTGGACTTTACATTACAGTTGCAGCCGGTCTAACCAATATTGTTCTTGATGCACTTTTTGTTGCTGTATTCCCATGGGGACTTAAAGGCGCAGCAGCGGCAACCGCGCTTAGTCAATGTGTTGGAGGCATTATTCCCCTACTTTATTTTGGCCGGCCAAATACCAGTATTTTACGGCTCGGAAAAACAAGTTTTAACAGAAAGGCTCTGTTGAAAACCTGTACGAACGGTTCTTCTGAACTTATGTCTAACATATCTATGTCTATCGTAAGTATGCTGTATAACGTACAGCTATTGCAATATGCAGGTGAGGACGGTATTGCGGCATACGGCGTGTTAATGTATGTTAATATGATTTTTCAAGCCGTGTTTATTGGCTACTCTGTTGGCACAGCACCAATAATCGGTTATCATTTTGGGGCAGAAAATCATGATGAATTAAAAGGATTGCTTAAAAAAAGCTCGATTCTTATCGCCATTTTTGCGGGAGGTATGTTTATTGCTGCAGAATTTCTTGCAAAACCGCTTTCTTTCATATTTGTAGGTTATGACCAAAATTTGCTTAAAATGACGCTGCATGCTTTTACAATTTACTCTTTTGTATTCCTTTTCGCAGGGTTCACAATTTTTGGCTCCTCGTTTTTTACAGCCTTAAATAACGGACTTGTATCTGCCATGATTTCTTTTATGCGGACCCTTGTATTTCAAATTATTGCCGTTATTGTTTTCCCATTGATTTGGAAACTGGACGGTGTATGGTTTTCTATTGTAGCGGCTGAAATAATGGCGATGTTTGTTACAGCATTATTTGTAATTTTAAATAAAAAGAAATACCATTATTAAATATGCTTTCTTCAGAGTATTCAAAAGCATCTTTGGTCCTTCCGCAGAACACAAACAAAAGTTTGCGCATTTTTTCCAATAAAGGCGTACCAACAAGTCAATGCACAACAAATTAAACAGAAAGCATATACAAAATCATACAAAAAACATAAATTTTTAAAGAAAGTACAAGCACTTAAAACAATTTATCTGCACCATTTTCTTCTGCAGAATTTTTGCTTATCAAACTATTGACACACATATGAAACCATGATATGCTATTCGATACAATATCCCCGCAAACACAGTAAACAATATGCATTACACTTCTGACAGGGATTAGCGAACATGCTTTTAAAAAAATCAGGGAGGATAAATATGCAAACATTAACATTTAACAAACACGGCGTCTATATGCGGTTTTTAATTGATGATACGGGCAGGCTGCTGCTTTGCGACGTGTCACCGCAAGAAAACCGTTCCGGCAATACGCAAAGCCGTTTTTTTACGGCTGTAGATGTCCATACAACAGGTGCAAATCAGGATGATCACCATGGTGCAAAACATACCGGCTCATCCTGTCCCGATGTGCTCAAATACACGTCGCATGAAGAAACGGAACATAGTCTCATATTTCATCTTACGGGAAGCTGCATTTCCGTAAAGCTTATATACGAATTTTTTGAAAACACAAGCGTTATACGCTCCTATTGCATGGTAAAAAACATTTCAAAATCATACATAGGATTAGAGTACGTAAGTTCATTTTGTATGTATAACTTTAATATTGAAAAACTTTATATTTTCCATAACAGCTGGTGCCGTGAGCTTAACATACAAGCATATACGTTAAACCAGCTGGGATTTCGTACTAATCACTCGTTTTCAACAAAGCGCGCAGCGGTTTCCAATACCGGAACATGGTCAACAAAGGAATATCTGCCTATGGGCTTTATTGAAGGAAATGATAAAGGAATTCTTTGGCAAATAGAAAGCAACGGTTCTTGGAACTGGGAACTAAGCGATATTGACAATGCTTTTTATTTAAAACTAAGCGGCCCATCTGAGCAAGAAAATGGATGGTGGAAAAATTTAAAACCCGGTGAAAGTTTTGAAAGTCTAAAAGCTGCTGTTTGCATAACCGAAAAAGGTCTCAATGGTGCGATTGAGGAAATGACAAAATACAGACGTTCTATCCTGAAATATCCGGAGCCGGCTTTACACGTCATATTTAACGATTATATGGAGTGTCTGTATGCAGATCCTACAACTGAAAAAGAACTTCCTCTTATCGATGCAGCAAAAGAGGCTGGCGCTGAGATTTATTGCATGGATGCGGGCTGGTATGCGGACGGCACTTGGTGGGAAACGGTTGGAGAATGGAAAGTTTGTGAAAAGCGTTTTCCCGGGGGCATGAAAAAAGTTTTCGACTATATTAAGAGCAAAGGCATGATTTCCGGTATATGGCTTGAACCGGAAGTTATGGGTATAAACTGCCCTATTCTTGATCAATTTGACGATACTTGTTTTTTCATGCGTCATGGCAAACGTATAATAGACCACGGAAGATACCAATTAGATTTCCGGAACAAAAAGGTCACCGATTTTCTGGACGGTGTTGTAGATCGTTTGGTAAAAGAATACGGTATAGGTTATTTTAAGTTTGATTATAACATTGATGCGGGACTTGGAACAGAGACAGACGCAGATAGTTTTGGAGACGGTCTTTTGGGTCACACAACAGCCTATCTGAACTGGATTGACAGGATTTATGAAAGATACCCCGAAATTATTATTGAGCACTGCAGCAGCGGCGGCATGCGTATGGATTATCGTTCCCTTTCCCACTTTTCGCTGCAATCTCTTACAGACGCATCGGATTCTTTATCTATAGCGCGCGCTGCATATGCCTCTTCTATTGCAATTTTGCCTGAACAGGCAGCGATATGGTGTCTGCCGCTAAAAACGCATACGCTTGAAGAAATAGCGTTTTGCATGGTCAATGCCCAGTTTAAAAGGATATACTTAGGCGGGCAAACATTGCAGCTTAATCCTGCACAGTTTTCGGTTGTCAAGGAAGGCATTGCTTTTTATAAAAAACACCGCGATATTTTTAAATCCGCAATTCCCTTCTTTCCCTTTGAACTGAACCATGAAACATTGTTCTGCTGCGGCTATACATATGAAAATAAACAATATTACTGTATCGCAAGCGCTTCCGCCGATACACCTGTTCAGATACAAGGCAAGTTTCACCAATTTGCGTGTATCTACCCAAAACAGAATCGTTTTTCTGTTTCCATAAACGAAGATGCCGTTACTATTGATATGGGCAGCGGAATGACTGCAGGTGTTTTTGTTGGCAAATAAAGCCTTATATCTAAAACAGAATCTATTATAGAAAACTTTTGATAACAAAATGTATACGCAAAAAAAACAAATCAAATCGCCTTATTTTTTAATGTGCGAAAGAAAATGGATTTATAATATTTTAATTGCTGTAGCAGGTGTTTTTGGCGCCTACACCTTTCTTCTCCGCGGCAATGTGTTTTGCAATGCGCAAACAGGAAACGTTGTCTTAATGGGTATGGCAATCGGCGCCGGGAAATGGCAGGAAGCACTTTATTATCTAATTCCCATTTCTGCTTATCTGCTGGGTGCTTTTATTTCCGAATTAGTGCCAAATTTTGTGAAACATCATCGCCTATACGCTGGGATACATTATTTATCGGCATAGAAATGCTTGCCGTTTTGCTTTTGGGGTTTGTTCCCGACTCCGCACCAGTTCAAATTGCACAAGTCGCAATTAACTTTATTGCCTCTATGCAATATAACACATTTCGTCAATCGGAAGGTGTTCCCATGGCGACCACTTTCGCCACAAATCATATTCGGCAAATCGGAATTGGGCTTGCAAAAGAAGTTAAGCACCGTCATGCCAAAGAAAAAACGCATCGTCAAAAATTGTTTCGCCATTCAGAAATGCTTTTATTTTTCCTGCTAGGTGCAAGCATCGGCACTTTGTTTTGTAACATCCTTGCAGGAAAAGCCATCTGGATTACACTGATTCCCTTAAGCATTCTATTCATTTCACTGTTTCACGCAGATATAACCACCGAAAAAAATATGGTTGAACGAAAACCTGCCGGTCACTAATAAAAAGCACCTGATGCTACACAACTTATGTTGTAAGCAACAGGTGCTTTTATATTTAAGGATTTACCATTTTCGAGTAAAATGACTGTTGTTTGTTTTCTTCGCCAGTATAAATACAGCAGCAGATTATTCATTTTCAAAGAGCGGGGTTGAAAAATAGCGTTCTGCCGTATCCGGCAATATCGTCACGACTGTTTTACCTTTTCCCAACTTTTTAGCAAGTTTTTTAGCTGCCGCAACATTGGTGCCGCTTGAAATTCCACACATAATACCTTCCAGGCGTGCCAAATCTTTGGCTGTATTGATCGCTTCTTCATCACTGATAACACAAATCTCTTCATAAATGTTGCAATTTAATATTCCCGGGATCAGTCCGTCTCCTATTCCCATCTGAATATGCGTTCCTACAGTCCCTCCTGCAAGAATTGCTGCGTTTTCGGGTTCCACAGCCCAAATTACAATGTCAGGATACTGTGCTTTCAGCACCTCCCCTATACCGGTTATGGTTCCGCCCGTTCCGATTCCTGAACAGAACCCATCAATTTTACGTGCGGTTTGTTCTAAAATTTCAAGTCCGGTATGATGACGGTGCGCCATAGGGTTGGCTGGATTTTCAAATTGCTGCGGCACATATACATTGGGATCTTCTTCTGCCATTTTTAAAGCTGTTTTTAAACATTGATCAATGCAATCTCCTATATTTCCTGAATCATGTATCAATATAACCTCCGCACCATAATGCCGCACAAGCATGCGGCGTTCTTGACTTACCGAATCCGGCATGATGATTTTGGTTTTATACCCTCTTACCGCACCGATAAGCGCCAATCCAATGCCCTGATTTCCGCTTGTTGGTTCGACGATAATCGTATCTTTATGAATCAGTCCTTTCCGCTCCGCCTCATCTATCATATTCAGTGCTGTACGTGTTTTAATAGACCCACCTACATTTAGCCCTTCAAATTTAACAAGTATCTCTGCATCATTCGGATCACTCATGCGGTTCAGCCGCAAAATGGGTGTGTGTCCAACCGCATCCAATATATTATTATAAATCATAACCTACACTCCTTATAATACGTTTTACTTTATCCTATTCAGAAATGGAACAAATCTATACATTTTTGAGATTGCAAACTCTGTTATTGCAGACGTTTCTGCAAAAAAAT
The DNA here is from genome assembly GCA_944388555.1 of uncultured Clostridia bacterium. GTDB lineage: Bacteria > Bacillota > Clostridia > RGIG6154 > RGIG6154 > RGIG6154. The sequence goes on along the minus strand of CALXJH010000087.1, from coordinate 3,763 downwards.
ATATAAAAAATCAATACACAATCGCCTATTCGGCAACAATGTATTGATTTTGGCGGAAAATAGTGATTTTCCTAAATACTCAAAATTTAATAAAAATACAAAATTACACAACTTGAACGATTGCAGACTATTTACTTAAATAATTTACGGGTAAATAGTCTTTTTATCTTCTGAAAGCGTAATAAAGATCCGCCTAAAAACCATACTCTATTTTTAAAATTTTATCATAAAAAAGCAATTCCGTCAATAGCTTTATAGAATTCCGGTATAATAACAAAAACATCATCGCGTTGCAAAATAATTTTCAGTTATATCTTGTTATGCACATTATTATATGGTATAATAAATCGTCTATAATACAGTCTAACGATCAGAAAGAAGGAAATGTATGAAAAAAATTGTATTAAAAGTATGCGCAATTATATTCGCGGTTTCAGCAACAACATCTTCGGCGTTTGCATACACAATGGAACCAGACGGTTTTTCAATAACGCCTAATGAAGAAACAAGATTATTCTGGGAAGAATTTAAATATCCGTTAAATGACCAAAAGATTTATGAACATTCCGCAGATAACTGGAATTTCTGTGCGGAATTTCATGACGGGCTTTTACTTATCCACGACGGGGCATCAACACCAAGCGACTATTTAGGTTACTACGACAATTTTGTAGACAAAAATGGCGCAATCCATAATCTGAATCAAGGTCGATACAATATGATGTATTCTTTTTCGGGCGGATATTGTGCTGTAACGCCGTCAAACGATCATCCTTCAGGACTAAAAAGCGGTGTAGGATATGTGGATACAAACGGCAACGAGGTAATACCCATTAACGAGGAATATGAACTTTTTTATGTTGGCGGACAAAATTCAGGAACCGGTATATATACCGGAAGATTTGAAAACGGCAAAGCGCTTGTTATAAGAGAGCCCTACAGAAAACCGTCTGACCATCCGTCTATATCCGCAGACGATCCTTATACTTGCACCTATGATATGTATTATCCTGAAAAGTGGTATGGTTTTGACTATGCTTATATTGATACGACAGGTAAGTTGATAACAGACTGGACACTGGTTCAGGATTGGGACACTGTTGTACATATGCCTCTATATGATCAGGATGGCGTTTGGATAGGTCATCGCGCGGATACATCTTTATGGGGCAGTACACCCGACACCACCCCGCAACCGGACGAGGATGAAAAAGAGCCGTTTATACCCGAATACCATGTACCTGAACTGCCTGAATATAACAAAGATGCAGAAAGTTTATTTGCATCCACCGCAAAGGTTACAGGTTTTTCGCTGTCAGAGGCAGATATTGGAACGATGCAGTTAGAAATCACAAATCCTACATCCATGACGGATGCCGGCGTAATTGCAGTCGCATTGGCAAATACGAATTATCCGCACTATTCCGGTAATACATCGGGTGTATTTTTCGTAGCATATGAGTTGGCTCCGGGCGAAATAAAAAATTATTCTGTTCCAATTCGTGAAATAATAAACAGCTCTATGTTCACTTCTGATATGAACGCACAAGCATACGCAACAGAATTATCAAAATACGTAGCTTCTACTATATTTACATTTGAAAGCGATGAAGACCTTAGAGCCTTTTATAATACGATACCATACGAGCAGCATTGGTATCCTTCAACGCTTGTAAATGATTTTCAGCCTCTATGCGATTCTGCCTCCGGACATCAGTGGTTGTTAGATTTTGCAGGAATTTCAAGATACGAAGCTGATTTAACTTATAAATACTATTACTATCCTGACGGAAGTGAATTATCAGCAAAAAGTGCAGATCATTCTATTTGTCAAAAATAAAGATGAAAGGATAACACAGTTATGAAAATATATCGTAAAATTTTATTGACCGCAATTGCGGCTGCAATGACGTTTCAAACGACCGCTATGGCCTGGACAGCACAAAAGCAGGATTTAACACAAGTGGAGGTCGTTATCGATGAAAATGTTGAACTTTCAGGCAATGTTCCCAGCGACTGGGCAAAAAGTGAAATAGATTTAGCTGTTGCGGCTGGTTTGGTTCCGAATTTAACAGGCAATCCTAAATACCAGGATACCATAACCCGCGAGCAATTCGCCGAACTTGTATCGAATATGTTAGAAAAAATCTTAAATACAGAAATTGACTCCGCTCCATCTGACACTTTTACTGACACAACAAACATAGCTGTGCTGAAAGCTTACAAGTACGGCGTTGTAAACGGCGTTGGTGATCATTTATTTGCACCGACCGATACAACGAATCGTGAACAAATTGCAGCCATGGTATTTCGTGCCACGGAAGTTATAAAAGAAAATACAGGCAAAGATTTAACACCCCTTATCGGCCGTGTTGAAAAATTCACTGATAAAGCAGACATTTCCGATTGGGCGATGCAAAGTATCGGAGAGCTTGCTGAAAACGGAATCATGAACGGTACGTCTGACACGACTGCTTCTCCTAAGGATTCTTGTACTGTAGAACAAAGCATTCTTCTTATTTACCGTGTATATAACAGTGCTATATAACTTAAATCCCCGTCAGCTTATCTTGTTGACGGGGATATCTATATTTTACATGCGTCTGTTTTCCTAAAAATGCATTGAATGCATAACTAAAAACAACAGCAGATAAAATAAATACCATTTTAAGTTAAATGCAAAGATATATTTAAAAAATGGCTAAGCAACATGAAAAAGATATTTTGGGGATTCTGGAGAATGGATTTGAACTTCTGTGCAGGACAACTGTATAAAATTATCTTTTCACCCCGAAAACACAAAGTTTTTCATTTTTATCTGGTATGATAAGCTGATTTTTCCCGACCATTGTCTCAATAATAAAGGCCATAACATCCATTTGATGATGGATAAATGCAAGTTGAGCGCTTTGGGGCAATAAAGCTTTCGGAATATAATTTTTTAATGTCTGACTGGCAGTGTCACAGATTTGGATCATACAATCGCATACCTCTTCTGCCAATGGCTTTAATAGTTGCCAAAATATGCCGTCAATCATTTCAGACGAAAATACCGGAAATTCAGCTGATAATTTTCCATCTTGGCTTGTAATAAAACCTTCATCAATCAGTCGTAATAACATATCATTGTTTGCGTTTGCCTTTTTTCCCAGAATGGCGTCGCACATTGCTTCAACCGATTGAATAAAATTTACAGGCTTCCAAAATTGGCATTTTTCAATAATACGATAGTTTTCCACTGAAAAATATGCAGTATGATCATTGTTCTCACAATGACCGTAGATGCCATGAAAGTGGTGATGTTTATAATCGTTATCATACCCAAACACAAATCCATAACTGCCGTTTGACAGTAAAGGATAATCTCCAAATCGCTTTCGTCCTATGTCGTCGGAAAGATTTAGCGCAAACACCATTGTCAGATTTGCAAAAGTCCATTTCAACCGGTTGTAATTATAATCATTACCTTTGAAATACAATGACTGCAATGTGGGAAGAAGTTCTGACAGCTTTTCGTTAAATCGTTCTGCTGCTTTTTCATATACAGGTTTGATTTTTCCTGTCAATTCTTTTTCGTAACTATCTGTAAAAATGATAATGTTTGTTTGATATTTTTCTCCAATTTTTTTGATCATATCATGTTTCATGAGCAATTCAATTTCATCTTCCAGATAAACTACCGCAACACCAAGTTCTGTTGCTAACTCCTGTATTGTTACCGGAGTATAAGAGGCGCTAAGCAGTATATTCCCGGGAAGCTTTC
>CALXJH010000086.1 GCA_944388555.1 uncultured Clostridia bacterium | reverse complement strand
AAAACGGGTGGCAACGCATGACATCCATTGCTGGAAAACAGCAGGGCATGGCGTGCAGACGTTTGCGGAAGCCATTAAAAATTCTTGCAACCCGGCGTTTATGACAATCGGTGAGCGCATCGGTCCGGATAATTTTATTAAATACGTAAATGGCTTTAATTTGCTGTCTTCTACCGGCGTTGATCTGCCGGGCGAAGCAAGCGGTATTTTCTTCTCTAAAGAAAATATGGGTGTTGTAGAAGTCGCAACAACATCTTTCGGACAGGGATTTGAAGTTACGCCTATGCAAATGATTAGTGCAATCAGCGCTGTTGCAAACGGCGGAAAATATATGAAACCGCATATCGTAAAAGAACTGACAGACAGCGAAGGCAAAGTAGTTCAACAGTTTGAACCCGAATTTGTACGCCAAGTTGTTTCAGAAGAAACAGCGGAAAAACTTTGTACGTATCTGGAGGCTGTTGTTTCCGAAGGATCGGGAAAAAATGCTTACGTGCAGGGGTATCGAGTTGCGGGTAAAACAGGTACTTCTGAAAAGAAACCCAGAAACCAGCAAAAGTATGTTGCTTCTTTCGGCGGATTTGCACCGGCGGATGATCCGCAGATTGCGGTGCTTGTTATTCTTGACGAACCAATGGGCGGCCAGTATTACGGCGGTACCATTGCGGCACCTGTTGTAGGAAACATTATGAGTGATGTTCTGCGTTATCTGAATGTAGAACCGCGTCTTACCACCGATGAAGTTGCGGTTGAAGAAATAAATATCCCGGAAGTAGTTGGAAAATCGCTTTCCGAAGCACAAAATTTGGTACGTGAAGCCGGATTTAATTATACGGTAAAAGGAAGCGGTGATACAGTCGTTTCCCAAATTCCGACCAGCAGTGTTCGTCTTGAAAAAGGCGCCACCGTTGTGCTGTATACTACGCAGGATCAAACTGCAACCACCGTTGTGCCAAATGTTTCAGGGTTATCTCCCGCACAGGCAAATGCCGCAATCACCAACAGCGGACTGAATATGAAAATCAGTGGAAACATAACAGGAACCGGGGATTCTGTAATAGTAAAACAGGAACCTGCCGCCGGAGAAACGGTAAGCAGCGGAACGGTTATTTATGTAGAAATCCGGCATTTGGATGTAGAATAGCATGTATTAAAGGGGTGAGGAAACAGAATGAAAATAAGTTTGCTTTTAGAGGGAATTCCATTTGAAGGGAATGGCGATATAGAAGTCAATCGCGTAGAATCTGATTCAAGAAAGGTAACGCCCGGGTGCTTATTTGTGTGCGTGAAAGGGTATGCATCTGACGGGCATAGTTTCGCGCAGATTGCAGCAGAAAAAGGTGCGGCGGCAATCTTGGCACAGGACAAAATTTCTGTTTCTTGTCCTGTCATTTATACAGCCAATACCAGAAGAGCTTTAGCAGCTGCTTCTGCTGCGTTTTATGCGCATCCATCCCGAAAATTTACACTTATTGGTGTTACCGGTACGAACGGGAAAACCACGACCACTTTTTTAATAAAGCAAATTTTAGAAGCTGCCGGGAAAAAAGTAGGACTCATTGGTACGAATCAAAATATGATTGGTGAAAAAGTTGTTGAGGCTTCCAGAACGACCCCTGACTCCTATGAATTACAAGCTTTATTTGCAAAAATGGCAGAAGAAAAAGTAGATGCTGTCGTTATGGAAGTTTCGTCACATGCTTTATATTTAGACCGCGTTTATGGTTGTGATTTTGATGTAGGCGTTTTTACAAATCTTACACAGGATCATTTGGATTTCCATAAAACAATGGAGGATTATCTCAAGGCAAAAGCTATTCTGTTTCATATGTGTAAAAAGGGCGTTGTCAATGCCGATGATCCGGCATGTGCTTATCTCCTGAATACAGGGACTTGTACGTTTACAACATATGGAATTGACACCCCTGCCGATATACGTGCAGAACAGGTGGAACTTAATCGGCAAGGCGTATGTTTTAAAGCCGAAGGCGTTGTGTATAAGATCGGTATACCGGGAAAATTTTCGGTATATAATGCATTAAGTGCACTTACGACAGCTCGTGTTTTGGGATATGCACCGAAAGATATCTCAGCAGCATTGTCAAAGGCAAAAGGCGTAAAAGGGCGTGCGCAGGTCATTGACTTAGGCTTTGATTTTACTGTTTTGATCGATTACGCGCATACGCCTGACGGAATTGAAAATATTCTGAAAACGGTCAAAGGTTTTGCAAAAGGCCGTGTGATTCTTTTATATGGGTGCGGCGGAGATCGTGATCCTAAAAAACGCCCGATTATGGGGGAAATTGCAAGCCGTATGGCAGATTTTTCTATCATTACTTCGGATAATCCGCGTACAGAAAACCCGGCTTTAATTATTCAAGATATTTTAAAGGGTGTAAAGCAAGGCGCGTATGTTGTAATTGAGAATCGCAGAGAGGCCATTGCTTATGCATTACATCATGCCAAAAAAGATGACGTGGTTATTTTAGCGGGAAAAGGACATGAAACTTATCAGATTATCGGAAAAGAAAAGTTTCATTTTGATGAAGAGGAAATATTGTATGAAATCCGAGATGAGATGTTAAAAGAGGAGTAGACCAAATGGAAATGCTTACATTAGCCGAAATTGTTGCGGCAACCGGCGGAAAACTGAGCGGCGGCAGTCCGGATACGCCTATTATAGATGTGAATACAGATTCAAGAGTTATCGGCGAGGGTATGCTCTTTGTGGCGCTTGTGGGAGAAACATTCGACGGGCATGATTTTGCAGCAAGCGCGATAGAACGCGGTGGTGTTGCAGCAGTTGTTTCAAAGGACATAGAATTGCCGGGTGCAAAAATTTTGGTACAGGACACCCTCAAAGCACTGGGGGATATTGCTGCCTATTACAGAAGAAAATTTGATATTCCTTTTGTAGGAATAACAGGCAGTGTGGGTAAAACAACCACAAAAGATATGATTGCCTGCGTTTTGCAGGAAAAGTATAATGTGCTCAAAACCAAAGGTAATTTTAATAATCAAATCGGATTGCCAATCACTTTGCTGCGCCTTTCGAGTGAAAATGAAATTGGCGTTACGGAGATGGGTATGTCCGGATTTGGAGAGATAGACGCGCTGGCAGGTATGGTGCGTCCGCATACGGGCGTTTTTACGAATATCGGAATGTCGCATATCGAAAAGTTGGGATCGAGAGAAAATATCTGCAAAGCTAAACTGGAAATGCTGCGGCATATTGTACCGGGCGGCGATGTAGTTTACTGAGGTGATGACGATATGCTGTGGGGCGCAAGGGAAGCGTTTTCCAGCTTTAATGCACTGTCTTACGGTATTTCCAATAAAAACTGTGATGTAGTGGCAGAAGATATTTTGTATGATGCGTCCGGCACTGATTTTACCATATGCCATCAGCAAAACCGGTTTCATGTGCATATGCCTGTGTTTGGTGAACATAATGTTAAAAACGCTTTGGCTGCTTACTTGGTTGGAATTTGTTACGGCGTTTCTTCTGAAAGCTATGTGCAGGCGCTTTCAGGATTTGAACCGGGTAAAATGCGGCAGAATATTTTGGAAGTAAACGGCATAACAGTGATTAACGACTGCTATAACGCAAGTCCGTCGTCTGTGCAGGCTGGGCTTAAAATATTAAATCAAATTGACAAGCAAAGAAGAAAAATTGCGGTTTTAGGGGATATGCTCGAAATGGGTGCCTGGGCACAGGAGGCGCATACCTTGGTTGGGAAATATGTGGTGGAAAACAATGTGGATTATTTGATTACAGTCGGTCAAAATAGTTTGAGTACCGTAAAAGGTGCAATTAGCGCCGGTATGGAGCCGCAGCATACGCGCTCCTTTGAAACGTCGGCGGAGGCAATCTCTTTTTTGGACACACTTGTACGTAAAGGAGATATCGTTTTGGTTAAAGCCTCCCGGGGTATGAAACTGGAAACAGTTGTAGAACATTTAGTACAATTTTAGAAATTGTAAAGTACATGAACATGGAATAGAAAAATGAACCGTATGTTTTGTATAGAAAGCACTCGGCTAAAGAATGGAGCTTGGCATGAACAAATTATATCTGGCATTTTGTATCAGCTTTTTGATTTCAGTTATAATAACGCCTTTTTTGATACCTTTGCTTAAAAGATTGAAATTTGGGCAGACGATACGGGAAATCGGACCAAGCTGGCATCGAAAGAAAAACGGAACGCCTACAATGGGCGGCATTGCGTTTCTTGTTTCAACGCTTGTTACTGCTTTGATGATAGGTGGTTTTGATATTAAAATACAACTGGGCGTATGGACAGTTGCGGCTTTTGGTCTTATTGGGTTTGCAGATGATTTTATAAAAGTTGTTTTAAAACGTAATCTGGGACTGACAGAAATACAAAAGCTCTTTTTGCAGACACTTGTTACTGTTTTGTTTCTGTTTTTTGCATATCGCGCCGATCTTATTGATACGGCACTTGTTATTCCTTTTATAAGAATACAAATAGAATGCAGTTGGTTTTATTTTGTGTTTGCTGCAATATTGATTGTAGGTTTTGTAAACGCCGTAAACTTGACGGACGGCATTGACGGTCTTGCCGCAAGTGTCACTTTAGTGGTTTGCATTTTTTACGCATTTTTTGCTTTTATGTACAATCAGGCGCAAGTTGCTATTTTGCCGGCAGCTGTAGCCGGTGGATTGTTTGGGTTCCTATTTTATAACTATAATCCAGCCAAAGTGTTTATGGGAGATACTGGCTCTCTGTTTTTAGGCGGTGTGGTTTCGGTTGTTTCTGTTTTAACCGGGAACGAGATCCTCTTGCTGCTGGTAGGCCTGATTTACTTGATTGAAGCGCTTTCGGTTATGATTCAGGTAGCCTATTACAAAAAAACAAAAAAGCGTATATTTTTGATGACGCCGATTCATCATCATTTTGAAAAATTAGGATGGAATGAGCGGAAAATTGTGACCGTGTTTACGCTGGTTACTTTTATTTGTTGTGTTGCAGCGTTTTTTGCATAATTTAAAGATGGGAGGGTAATCCCTTTTGGCAAAGAAAACAAAATTTAGAGTTTTTAAAGGAAAAGCAAAAGAACAAAACATACAACATATGGATTCTATTTTGTTTAATATCATTCTTGTGCTGCTTTGCTTTGGTTTGATTATGTGTTTCTCAGCTTCCGCACCTGCCGCACAGCAGAACTTGGACGGGGATAGTTATTATTTTCTCAGGAAGCAGCTTGTGTGGGCTGTTATTGGCTTCATAGGAATGCTGATTGCTTCTAAATATGACTATCATAAATTGGCAAAATGGTCTCCTATCATGTTGATTATCAGTATTGTTTTACTGGTTGCTGTTTTGTTTTTCCCTGAACAAAAAGGGGGCAGACGCTGGATTTTTATCGGCAGTTTTTCATTCCAGCCGTCTGAATTTGTAAAGTTTACGGTTATTGTCCTGTTCGCATGTATGCTGGCAAAGCAAAAATGGCATAAAATCAAAGGTATGAAACAATTTTTTACCTACTTTTGGAAAGACTTTTGTCCTTATTTGCTCATTTTTTTGCTGTTTGCCGGATTGTTAATGTTAGAGCCTCATTTTAGTTGTACCGTTTTGGTCTTTTGTGTGTGCATGACGATGGTGTTTGCTGCGGGCGCAAGCATGGGGTATTTTGCAACCATTATAGGGCCTGCTTTGGCTGGTGCCATTGCGCTGGTTTCGTTCGGATACCGTTCTGACCGTATTACGAGTTATTTAGACCCGTTTGCAAATCCGCAGGGGGATGGCTGGCAAATCATTCAGTCATTATATGCGATAGGCTCCGGCGGTCTGTTTGGTTTAGGACTTGGGCAAAGCCGACAAAAATTTCTATGGCTGCCTGAGCCGTATAACGACTTTATTTTTGCGGTTTTGTGTGAGGAGTTAGGATTTATTGGTGCCGCAGCTGTTTTAATTTTATTTGGTGTTTTAATCTGGCGTGGTATTTACGTTGCCTTGCATGCGCCAGATAAATTAGGCACCTACTTGGCAGTAGGTATTACTGCGCTCATCGCGTTTCAGGTGTTAATCAATATCGCGGTTGTAACCAAGGCAATTCCTGTTACGGGTATGCCGCTTCCCTTCTTTTCTTCGGGCGGTACGGCACTTTTGTTTACCCTTTGCGAAATGGGCGTTCTTTTAAATATTTCCAGACAAATCCAGCCTTCCGACGTGCACTGATTGCGCGCACACTTTTATTTTCCTTGCATACCATAATAGTGTGGAGGGATTTAAGGTGGGTAAGATTGTAATAAACGGAGGCAGAAGATTAAATGGCGAGCTGAAAATACAAGGCTCTAAAAATGCAGTTTTACCAATACTTGCCGCCTGTGTTTTGTGTGACGGTGAATGTGTTTTAAAAAACTGTCCGGAAATTTCAGATGTGCGGTATGCCTGTGAAATTATTCAGACGCTGGGTGGAAAAACGTCACGAACCGGAGAGACGCTGATCATTGATACACGACAGATAAATCATTCAGAAATCAACAAGGCTTTAATGCATAAAATGCGCTCATCTGTTATGTTTTTAGGTCCGATTTTGGCACGCACAGGGAAAGCGGTTATATATACGCCGGGCGGATGCGAAATTGGTTCAAGACCCATTGACCTACATATTAAAGCATTAAAAAGTTTAGGCGCAAGTGTGATTGAAGAAGGAGATAAAATTTCTTGTTATTGTCAATATACAGTTACAGCTAAAATTCATCTGCCGTTTCCCAGTGTGGGTGCAACAGAAAATGTGATGATGGCTTCTGTGTTTTCAAAAGGCACGGTTGTAATTTCCAATCCGGCCATGGAGCCTGAAATTGTAGAATTACAGAATTTTATAAATGCAATGGGCGGCAGAGTCCATGGAGCAGGCACAAAAACCATTGTCATCGAAGGTGTTGAGCATCTAAAGGGGTGCGAGTATGAAATAACAGGTGATCGTATTGTGTGCGCAACTTATCTATTTGGCGTAGCGATTGCCGGCGGCAAAACCAGGTTTACAGGTGTTAAACCGGAGGATTTAGAAGCAGTTCTTTCGGTGTTAAGAGAGATGGGGTGTGATGTTTCCGCTTGTTCTTCCAGCATAACAATCCAATCCAGCGGAGAACTAAAAGGGGTTCGGAAAGTACAAACACAGGTGTTTCCAGGCTTTCCTACCGATGCGCAAGCTCCGCTCACAGCAGCGCTGTGCGTAGCTTCGGGGATAACGGTCGTGCATGAGGAAATTTTTGAGAACCGTTTTCGCCATATTGAGGAGCTGGTCAGAATGGGTGCGGATATAACAGTGGAGAACCGGATTGCCATTATATGCGGCGTTCCATGTCTTTACGGAACAACCGTACACGCATGTGAACTGCGCGGTGCCGGCGCGTTGGTGGTTGCAGGTCTTGGTGCACGCGGAAAGACAATTGTAGAAGGAACTGAATATCTTGACCGCGGCTATGATAAAATGGAACAGGCGCTTGAGCGCCTTGGAGCAGATATCATACGTATGTAAACTTAGTGTTTTAAGTACAAAGAAATACAAGAAGGATAAAAAGGTATGACAGGAAGACGTAAAAAAAATAAAAAAATCATCCGTATGCGGAAAAAGAATAGCAAGGTTGCAAAAGTCGGAGGCTTTTTGCTTCTGGTTGTTGTTACCTTGTTCATTCTTATGCTTACACCCTTTTTTAATATAAAATGGATAGATATACAAGGCGCTGAAAAAGTATCCAGCGGGGAGATTAAAGCAGCTATGCAATATCAGCAAGGAGAAAATATTTTTAAAATTAACTTGCGTAAAAGCCGGCAGCGTTTACTGGAAATCCCATATGTACAAACCGCAGAGGTGCGTCGAAAATTGCCGGACGGTATTCGTGTGAAGATTACAGAATGTGTGCCGTGTGCTTATATCCAATATGGCGGCGGCTTTGTTTTGCTGGATGAAACAGGAAAATTACTTGAACAAGTCAAAGAAGC
>CALXJH010000085.1 GCA_944388555.1 uncultured Clostridia bacterium | reverse complement strand
CTGTTCAAGATCTGAAAGTTACCTACCTTGGCTGTAAAAACCCCAGACTGCATATTGATGAAATACTCGTTGCTTTATCGGTCAGTGCCGCAACAAACACAAATGCCGCACGTGCACTCGCAATGCTTCCTCAGCTTTCCGGGTGTGAAGCACATTCCTCTGTTATTTTATCTGATGCAGATGCCAGCATCTTTCGTAAATTAAATGTTCATTTAACTTGTACGCCTCAATATCAGAATAATACATTATTTCATATATAAATTTAGCAATCGCAAAACACAGCGCAATCAAAGAAGCCGCTGTGTTTTTATTTTAAGTAAATGATATCTAACCTATGTCTGTAAAATCAATTTTTTAGTATTGACGGAATTTACGCTAAATGTTAAAATAAACTTAAGTTTACTAAAAGGAGCGTAATTATGCCATGAAAAAAAGTCTTATTTTTCTACTAATTACATTTATAACAATTGTTATTTTATCTGGTTTTAATACTTGCTATGCTGCTGCTCCCAGTACAGACTATCAACTGCTTTTAAATGACGAATTTGATGGCGAATCCTTAAATACAGATATATGGGATTATCGTTCCGGGAATCCGTACGGCGGAAAAAACTTGAAAGAAAATGTACGGGTAGAAAACGGAAAACTAATGCTTGATTATAGAATTGTAGACGGTTACTATACCGGTGGTGGCGTGCTTACCAATTTCAACCTGCCATATGGCTATTATGAAACCTATGCAAAAGTTTTTGGTGAAACAGGAAGACTTCATACCTCGTTTTGGCTATCCGGCGGTTCTGCTTTCACTACACGGCCCGAAAACTTCCCGCAGAATAACTCTTTAATCGAAATTGACGGATTTGAAATTGACTCAGAAAAACCAAATGCAATCTCACATGGTATTCATTACTGGTGGGGCGAGCATGTGAGTGCTTCACGATGGAACTACAGTGAAATAGATACCAGCAAGGAATGGTTCACAATGGGAATGGAATGGCTTCCAGATCGCGTTAATTTCTACATAAATGGACAGCTTGTAAATTCAGATACCGAATTGCGTGTTTACGGTCCCTCTTATCTATGGCTTACGGCCGTTGCCATGCCAGAAGGCAAAGAACATCTGATTGATGACAGCAAAGTAAACGGTTCAAGTGAATTTGAGTATTTTCGCTATTATCAGAAACCTTTAAAAAATGTAAATTTACTTGGCAACGGCAATCTTGAATATGACCGACTTCTGCAAACAACAAAATTCCCTCACTGCTTTATCACTAAAGGCGATACGAATGCGGCTTTTTCAATACAAACACCCTATGCTTATGATGGATTCTGCAGTTTAGTACATACCAGCGCAACTCCCTATTCGGTATCAACCGGACAAGAATTTCCTTATTTATGCGCCGGTAACTACACCTTCCGTGGTATGTTTAAATCCACCGGCGGTCATTCCGAAGCGAAAATGGTTGTTTTCAACAAAAACGGCGCTGTTATAGCTGAAAAAAACATTCCAGCTTGTGCCGAATGGACAGAATTTTCTATCACCGATATTCCTATAACACAGTACGCTTATGTTGCTATTGTTTCCGCTTCTGATGGTGATACCGTTCTCCTGGCAGATGACTTATCCTTTTTCTGCCAGGAAGGTGAATCTTATACCGCTTTAAATACACCGGATTATGAGAATTATGTAGATGTTCCTTTGGCTGATCAATCTACCATCGATTTAGACGATGCAACTTCAAAGTCAGACGGATGGTCAGAATCTAGCCTTATGGACAGAAGCTACTGGACCAGCGCTTCGGGCGCTTATGCCGAATGGAGCAATTTTCAACCGCCTACTGCCGATGAATATGAACTTCAGGTCTACAATATCGTACATGAGTCCAACACACCAACACAAAAATATATCGTTACCATTAACGGCCAATCACAGGAAATCATTTTAGACACTAAAAACGGTGAAAGCGGCTGGGTGACTTTAACCAAACAATCTTTTACGCCTGGCGACATTGTACATATTCGTGCAGAACGTGTTACATCCGGCGGTAATATGCGTATAGCAACGCTGCGGTATATTTCTACTGCTGAAAAAGAGTGCTATAATATTCCTGCGCTGCAATGCGGCAACGGCGTCTTTACTTACCAGGGGCGCTTATACGCATTTGACAGACTGGATACAGGGTGTGCCCCTTACTATGAGGAAGATACACTGTATATTCCATACAATGCTTTAAAAGACATTACTGGCATTACCGTTGAACTTCCGGACCAGCCAGGCGCCGAAAATCAAACCATCTTAACGTTAGACGACGCTGTCAGCCGTTCTGATAATTGGTTGCCTTCCAGTCTAATGAAATCGTCGTATTATGCTGCTTCTAAAGATACCACCTATGCACAATGGACTTTCTCTCCCTCAAGTAGTGGAACATACAGCTTAGATGCCTATAACTTGATTCACACATCCAACGCGCAGTCACAAAAATATACCGTTACTTTAAACGGCGTTTCGCAATCATATATCATAGACACAATAAACGGAAGCAGTAAGTGGACTTCGCTCGGAAAATATGATTTAACCCCATCCGATACGCTAACGATTCGCTTGGAAAATAACGGAAATTCTGGATATATGCGCACAACCAAACTGCTTCTTAGCACAATGTCTGATCAGACCACTTATGTAACCGCACAGCAGATTGAAGAACAAAATGCGATTGAAATTATAGACCAGGATGACCTTATTATCCTACAGGACAAAAATACAGTGCTTTCTAAAAAAAGCATTTGGACATTGGAGATTCGCCTTGCGCAATATTCTGATGTTTTCATGCATCCAACCTCTGCAAAACTTATGGGAACAGAAGATGTATCCGGCCAAATCATTTATGGGTTTGATGCAGCTGAAAAAACAGGAAATTGGACATATACCACACTGCACGGCGGTTCTTATTATGCCGGTCTTGGCTCGCCGGCACCATCCGTAGCATGGAAAACTGCCGCCCCGGCTTCCGGCCGCTATTCGGTACAGATTTTTTCTCCTACCCACACAAATAGTACTGAACAAGCCACCGTTTTTGCTTATATGAACAATCAAAAACAGTCTTTCTACCTAAATCAGCAGCAAAATCCCGGATGGTATGATTTAGGCATATATGACTTGCAGGAAGGGAACCTGATTTATGTACAGCTTTCTCATACAGGTACAGGCGGACTGCTTAGGGCTTCTTCTATCCGTCTTGTTCCCTGTCCGGAAATCACGACTTCAAAAATCGGACAAAATGTTACTATAAATGCAGGATATGCTTATAATTATGCGGATGCAATCCTATATGCTGTATATGATGGCGCGCGAATAATTAAGTCTGATTTTCTCACACCTGCAGAAAAAATGACATTCCAACTCCCCAGCGCCACTAATAAATACCGTGTATTTTTCTGGGAAAGTATGGAAACCATGCGCCCTGTTTTCCCGGCAAGAGGCAATAAATAAATTACAATAATCTAATAAAAAAAGGGGTTATATCTATGATAAAAAAACAATTGTTTGGAACGATAAATAACCAGGATGTTTTTATCTACACCCTGGATAACGGAAATGGATTAAAAGCCGAAATTTTAAGCTATGGCGGCATCATTAAAAGTTTGGCATATAACGGCATAGATGTTGTGCTTGGCAGAGATACATTAAATGACTACCTCAACAATGAAGGTTATTTTGGCGCGTTAATCGGCAGAAACGCGAATCGGATTGAAGGCGCCGCATTTTCTTTAAACGGCAAAAACTACACGCTTGCAAAAAACGATGGAAATAACAACTTGCATGGCGGAAATAAAGGCTTTGACAGCAAAATTTGGGACTGTGAAGAATTAGATATGCAAGAACCACAGCTCACGCTTCATCTAATCAGTCCAGACGGCGAAGAAGGATTCCCGGGAACAGCCGAAATACAAGTGACTTACACGTTGACGCAAGAAAACAGCCTCAAAATCCATTATGAAGCCGCTTGTGATCAGGACACCGTGCTCAACTTAACCAATCACACCTACTTTAATTTAAACGGTCATGAAAGCGGATCCGTTGAAAACCATTCTATGCAAATCAATGCAAGCTTTTATACACCGAATACACCTGAGTGCTTTCCAAACGGCGAAATACTAAGCGTTGAAGGTACTGCTTTTGACTTAAGGGCCCCCAAAAAATTAAAAAATGGATTCGAGTCTAAACATCCGCAAATCATGCTGTTTGACGGTTATGATCACAACTTTGTATTAGACGGATGCGGGTATCGCCTGGCTGCCATTGCCATAGGCGATAAAACTGGAATCTGTATGGAAACGTATACCGACCAACCGGGCGTACAGCTTTATACGGGAAATGGTATCAATGCTGCAACCACTTGCAAGCAAGGATGCAAATACGCTCCGCATCACGCATTTTGTCTGGAAACACAAGTTTTTCCAAATGCGCTAAAATTCGCTCATTTTCCCTCTTCTATATGCCCAGCCGGCATAAAATACGACACTTGCACAGAATATAAATTTAGTCTCTGTCCGAGATAAGTGTTGACAAATAAAAAATAGCCAACTGCTAAAGATAAACACCCCTTGCTAAGTTTAAGAAAAACGCCATCCTCTTTGACTTAAAAAGCATGTTAGACCAATAATGCCGTAATTTTTTGTTTCTGCAGTACGACAACAGACCAATATTATAATAAACACAATCATTGAACAAAAGCCAAAATAATTTGCCTTTTGACCCCATGTGTTTATTGAAACAGCCTTGTAACAAGCCGATTGCGGCTTGTACTTATGTTTTAATAAACACAACCATTCAACAAAAGCCAAAATAATTTGCCTTTTGACCCCATGTGTTTATTGAAACGGCCTTGTAACAAGCCGATTACGGCTTGTACTTATGTTTTAATAAACACAATCATTGAACAAAAGCCAAAATAATTTGCCTTTTGACCCCATGTGTTTATTGAAACGGCGTTGCAACAAGCCGATTTACAGCTTGTACTTATGTTTTAATATGGGAATCGGAAAATTTACTGTTTTTTGATCTATATCTATAAGGAAAATTTATAAGCGGAAAAGAGGAGATGGACATGAAAAGAGTAGTACTATTTTGGATTATGTTGTTTTGTTTGTTCGGAACGGTTGGCTGCACCAGTAACGAGACCGCAGAAGATTCTTCAAAAACTATTATCGAAAATCCACAAAACACTGAAAATGATAGCCCTGATTTGAAACATACTTGGACAAAGCAGGAAATATCTTCTCTGTTTATTAAAAATGCGAAAGATAGTTGGCGCATGATTGACTGCACGCCTATTCCCGACTATGCTTATGACAAAATTGGTGCCGTTCTTTATTGGGATAATGAAAGCGAAACCAGCAATGTTGCTTTCATTGATGCAGACGGACACAATCAATGTTGCGGAGTATACGCAAAAACAAATGCCGATGCCGGCTTTACTTACCTTGGGAATGGAAAGGTAACCTTTTTCCTCCAATCAGAAGAGGGTACAACATACAACTGCAATGTGACGCTCTCGATCGACGGCAGCAATGTGCATTTCACTGTCGAGGATGATTTAACCAAGCAATCATCCGCAAGCATCTAAATAATTTTTGGTTTGTTGAATCGTACGTCGCATACGTTGTGATTAGGGCAAAGAATAAAATTACGCCTTTCCCCTTTCTCATTTGCCAATGCCCCTTTATAAAAACGAATAAAAGCGCCATTTGTGTGTAATAACACTGTTCTCCAGACACAGACTAAATTTAAATAAGCACCTGTACACGCCGAAAAGTAAAAATTAATTTTTAGAAATTATAAGGACTTTGCTTTCCTCAGAAAGCAGAGTCCTTTTTATAATGTCATTGTTTCACCTACAGTGTTTTTTCGTTCTACATTCTACATAATAAATTTGCCTGTTTTTTTCTACTGAATCTACTTCTCTAGAGGCTGCCCCTTCCATAGATTGTTTTTTAAATACAGGCTCTATTTTTTATTCCAACCTATCTAATTTCTACCTTTTCAATATTCTACTATAGGCTCATCGTTCTTTATATCAGATTCCATCTTTATAAAAAGACGAGCAAATTAAAAATTTGCTCGTCTTTAAATGCTTCATATGTTTATATGACCAGAGTAGTTTTCTATTCTACCGGCTTAAGCTCCAGCTCAATCGTATGCGTTTTCGCCTTATCATTGTCATAATTCGTAACTTTTACGCCATTGCTTGGTTTGACTACAATAACCGTTGCACCGCTGCGCATTTCATTACTGATAATGGGATCTTCAAACTCTAAAACAGAGCCATCCGATTTACTGGTTAACTTAACATGCAGCAACAAACCTTTAAGTCCATTTTCGGTTACCTCGAACGGGAAGTTTGCGGTGGAAACAACAAAGCGAAATGCTCCGCTACCTGTACCTTGTCCCGTCATTGTAAGCTTAAACGGTTCAAATACTGGTTTTTCAGGTTCGGGCGGGGCTACATACGGAGATGTATCTATCAATGCCTTAATATCGCTTGTGCTGTCATTACTTGCCAGCGCAATCGTTACAATATACGGATCAAACACCTCTAACGGAACATCTTTTGTCGGTTTGCATAAAACAACAATTTCGCCGTTATCCCGAATCTCATTTCCTGTAACAATTGAATCCAATATTTTAACTTCCCCGTTTGCGTTATGTTTAAAGGCACCATACACACGCAATCCGCGCAAATCATTTTCGCCTACTTCAAACGGATAGCTGTCTGCATATGTCACAATTCGAATTTCCCCGCCAGCATGACCAGTCATTTTTGTCTCGGGTGCAAAAGCATCGACTGTGCCAAGCTTCGATTCGCCTAAAGGCAGCGCTTCATCAATGGTTTCCTGCGGAATAGTTAATTTGGGCTGCGTATTGGTCATAGACAGCGGTTTGAGTGTTCCTCCGCCTAAAGATGTTATCTTTCCGTTTGTCGCAGATGTTGCTTCTAAGCTATAGGTAAACGCTTGTGTCGGATCATCTACCTTGATTAAAAATTCAAACGGATAGTTTGCTTTTTCCTGTGTATATGTTTTTCCGTCAATAGTATACGTAATTTTTACATTGCTGGTGTCTTTCGCCATGTCTGTTACATATACATAAGCAAAATAATTATCATCTGTCAGCTGCAGTACATACCCTTTTCCGTTCGTGTGGTTAGAAACCGTTTCACCCAATGCGTTCGAATAGGTAAAGGTCTTAGCAAATCCGGGTGTTTCTACACCGGGGATATTCAGTACCAGTGAACGAATATCTTTAGACGGAATGGTGATTGTAAATACGCCGTTTGTTACTTCAACAGAAGAAGTATTTCCGTCTGCATCGTATACGGTTGCTGTACCTGAGAATGTGGATCCGCCTGGCACTTTTTCACCAAGCGTTACGGTCGTTGTTAATTCTTTATTATCTTCATTAATCAACGCCAAACCTAAAACGCCGTCTTTTCTTGCGGTAATATAGTCAATATTTACAGAATCGGGTTCAATAATACCGCGGTCGAGCCACAGCCACATATCATCCTGGTCGTAGAATTTTCCGGGTGCCTGACCGTATTGTGTAGACGCAAAATAAGCATATCCGTTCTGATAAATGCCCGGGAATTCAATATTTCCGTTTGATTTTGCCCATACGGAATTAATCAGGTAGTCTTCCAGCATAGAGAGGAATACCGGAATATGATGCCAGTATATCGAGGTATAATCCGGTCCTGTATACGGGTAATTTTCATGCATTTGATGTACAATATTTCTGTCCTGATAATAGCCCGCATAATTGCCAAATCTTCCAAGCATTGCATTTCTTGCCTGCATGGAGAAGTAATCTTCGCCGGTATACTCCGCAAGACGCTCTATTGTACCTGCCCAGTTATTCATGGTAATAATATTGCCATGTCCCGGGGTTCTCGTATGCTCGGTACCCAATCCGGCTTTTGCGATCAGCCAGGTAGGAACGGTTTCTTCCGGAATCTTAAGGTCTAAATCCTGCGGTTTCTTGGCTTCACCGTCCACATTACCCAGACGCCATACTTTATCGCCGTGCCACCAGAAATTAAACTGTTCACAGTTCAAAAGTCTTTCCATGGTAGAATCGGGATCAACCGTATATGTTGTGGTAAGATTATCATTCTGATAACCGGTTGTCCAGATACCGGTCATGAGTAATTCTGCTGAAGCTTTTGCTTCATCCAAATATTTCTGATCTTTGGTTACTTCATATGCATTGGTAAGCGCGGTTACCATGTTGATATAATCTCCATAAATAAAATTACCTATAAAGCGCTTATCCATTACTTTTCCGGGATGATTCTCTAAATATTCGTCTGCGATTTCTTTCAGTTTATTCAGATATAATTCGTCCCCTGTGTATTTATACATTGCCGCCATGGAATTAATGCCTTTTAGTCCCACATCCGTTGAAACATGACTTACGCCATAATCCAAAAGCGCCGGAACGCGTCCCTGCGTCATTTCATACAGACCGCCGTAAACAGAAGTGCCGAATTGTGAAACCGGACTGCCTATGGGGGCAGGCACTGTAGATATATATCCTGTTGATCCACCGGGTGCATCTACCGGTTTAAAATGATAGCTCTTTCTGCCCAGTACATATGCCAACGTCGGAATTGCGCGTTCTTCCAAGTATTCTTCATCCTCTGTCAGCATATATCTTTGAATGATAGCCAATGCATTAGCGGTTGTTGTCAGCTCGCGCTGCTCCATATTATAGAAAGACATTGCGTTATCATCCCAGCCGCCGTAGTCATCATCCATCATCAAATCGGTTGTGTTGTAAATGGCTTCGTTTAATGAATGGAAATAATTGGTTCTGTAGTCCCCTAAATTATACATACCGGTTGTAATTTCTTTAAACGTATCGTACCAGCCTTCCGCGTTGTTTATAATGCGGTACGAAATAGAAGTTGTATCGCCTGCATTAAACTTACAATGCTCTGTTCCAAACAAAGGCGCTACAATCTGGTTTCGGTATTCACCTGTAATGGTTTTAAAGGTTACGCCGAATTTAGAAGTATCCGGATAAGAGTAGTTGTCCTCAGTCGTAATATAGCTTGGATCCATTACCAAGCCGCTTGTAAATTCCTTTCCTGCAATTACCTTGTCAGCTGCATAGGAGAACGTTGACATAGGTGTAAACAGGAAGCATTCGGATAAAACGCCGCCGATTTGCTCCGGCAATTCTTTTTTCACATACAAAAACGGTGCGGTAACGCGTTCAAAATCTTCATATTGCACACCATCGCCGCTGAACATCAGAAAAGAGTATGCACCGTTTGCATTAAACGTTGGATTTAAAGTAACTTTTGGATCACTGGAAACATCATCAAATTCAAATGTAACCGTTAAACTTGCTTTCTCTGCTGCCGGGAAAGTCAGGACAATTTTATTATCCGCTGTTTTTTCGTAATCGGACGGAACAAACCAGGTTCCAAATCCGGATTTAAAGAAATTTTCTGTCGCCATGGAATACGTTTTTCCATCCAGTGTAACAGTCTGGGAAGATGTGTTCATTTCCCCTGCCAATCCGGCATAAGTACTATCTTCGGCATTCATCATCAGATAGCCCAGTTCTTCTGTTTTTTCTTTGACTAAAACCCAGTTGCCGTCTACTTTTATGTAAATTTCGTTCTGAACCAAGTCACCGTTTGAACCCTGTCCTTTATAGAAAACAATTCTCGTTGTATCGTTTTCAATTGCATCAGTTTTCTCTACCGCTGTCATTTCCTGTTTTGCCCATGTTGGGAATACAGGCACAGGCAGTCTGGAAAGCGGATCATATGCCATAACTTTGTCTTGCATATCTTTTGGATCATCTGTCGGCACAAAATCTAAATCCTGCGAAATGATAAATCCGCCGCATCTTGCATAAAAGCCGGATGTATCTAAAATTTCAACCTCGTGATCCCCTTTTGTAAGGGTATACACACCACAGTCTGTCCAACGAAAACCTTCTTCGCCATGCGCGCCTAAGAGAACATCCGCCTGTTTTCCATCAATTGCAGCATGGAAAGTTCTTGTTCCGGGCTGATTGGTTGCATAATCTCTTGCATTCACCCAGAAACGGTATTCGCCGTCTTCTTTGATGGTCACTTTTGCTGTGGCCGGCTTGGATTCTGCACCGGATGCATCTGCTGCTGTTGAACCTGTTGCCAAGCCCTGTATATAGTTATTTACCATCTTCCATGTTCCTAAATCCGCAAATCCTGTCGGCATAACATATTCGATCTGCGGAACTTTTTCTGCGGTTATGGTAACCGTCTGTGTAGGCTCATCCCAGTCCACTTGCGCACCTAATGATTCAGATACAAAGCGCAAAGGCACCAATGTTCTGTCATTAAGTAAAACAGCCGGCTGGTCTAATGTAACGCCTTCTCCTCTTACAAATGCAGTCGTTTCACCTACCGTAATAGAAATTGTGATACCGTTTCGTACACCAATTGCCGTCTGGGTATCATCTACCCAACTTACATCGCATCCTAATGCTTCAAAAATCGCACGCATTGGGACCAATGTTCTGTCGTTCATCAGCACCGGATCCACGTCAAACACCATAGGAGAACCGTTTAGAAGAACGGTAATCTTATCGTTTGCTGCAGAAATCGGTACAATACCTATTCCTAAGAGTATGACTACACATAGGAATAAAGCTATTCCTTTTCTCATTTTCCCACCACCTTTTTTATTTATAGCAACTCTGCTGCTATATCGATTTTAGCATACCACAAATATACTAAAAAATCAATACCCAAACACTGCAATATTTTCATATTTTTAGATAATAATTTAACTTTATGCAAAAAAACATCTTCCAAAAAAGGCAAATTATGAAAGAATTTCTTTATTTTATTTTGTTTCCAAAAATTCAGTTTATGATTACTTTTCATTTATATTTAGCAGGCAAATTTATTTTTTACTGCTTATTCCTGTTCTATAGCTGTATAGCATGTCTGGTGTATAAAAAAGTCAGGACATTACTATCCTGACTCACGATTCCTCTATAAATTGCTTGAACGCAGTAGGCAGTGCATAGGTATCACGTATTTTTTCCAGCGTTTCCCACACAAAGTTTGGTGTCTGGTCGGCACAAAGGATATGATAACAACGCATATCCCATTTTAAATGCGTAAAAATATGACTTTTCTCCGTTTTCCGATACAGCTGCACAGGGTGCACGCCCATTTCTTGCGCCGCATTCACCGCCTGCTGTAAACTCAGTTTACCGTCTATTTCCGGAAATTGCCACATGCCACCAAGCAAACCATCCTGTTTGCGTTTAATTAAAGCAAATTTTTTGTGACACTCGAACAGAAAAATCGTTTTATAAATTAGTTTTTTCGCCTTTTTTACACTCTTTACAGGAATGTTTGAAACCGTGTGCGCTGCATTGGCTCGGCATCTTGTTCTTAACGGACATTGCTGACATTTTGGCGATTGCGGCGTACAAATAACCGCACCAAGCTCCATGAGTGCTTGTGTAAAATCTCCGGGGTCTTTTTTCGGATAAATTTTTTTCAACATATTAAAAATGTCTGTTTTTGTTTTCTGTTCGTCAATCGGTGCGCTGCTGTTGGTAATCCGCGATAAAACCCGCAGCACATTTCCGTCTACAGCAGGAATCGGTAAATCAAAACAAATAGAACTGATCGCCCCTGCCGTATATGGGCCAATACCCGGCAACTCTAAAATTAAAGCATATTCGTGGGGAAAAACACCATTGTGTTTTTCTAATATCTCACGCGCCGCACGTTTTAAGTTCTTCGCCCGTGTATAATAGCCCAAACCTTCCCATAGTTTCAGTAACTTTTCATCATCTACTAAGGCAAGCGTTTTCATATCTGGGATAGCTTTTAAAAATCGGTTGTAGTATTCTATCACCGCCTCAACTCTTGTTTGCTGCAACATAATTTCCGAAATCCATACACAATAGGGATCCTTATTTTCCCGCCATGGTAATTTCCTTGCATTTTTCTTATACCAGGGCAAAAGTTTTTTTGGTAAGTCATTCAAGTTATCCATTTGTCTGCCGCCTTTGCTCCTTTTTATATCATCGTTTTGTTCTGTTATTCCTTATGCACTACTTATAAAAAACTCTGCCCGTTTTGAGCAGAGTCTATCCTTATAATCCGATTTTTCTGTAACGGTTATAGCGTTCTTCCAAAAGCTTAGATACAGGGAGTTTTGCAGATTTTTCCAGTCGTTTAAGCAACTCTGCCTTTAAATCATCACAAATTTCTTCATTTGTGCGATTTTCTTCCGGAATCACTGTTTCTATAATTCCTCGCTTTTTCAGGTCATGCGCTGTAATTTTTAAAACCTCCGCAGCCTCTGCGGCTTTCGAAGCATCTTTCCATAAAATACTTGCACAGCCTTCCGGCGAAATTACAGAATAAACAGCATTCTCAAGCATAATTACACTATCTGCTACACCCAGAGCCAACGCTCCGCCGCTGCCGCCTTCCCCTATAACAACCGACAATACTGGTGTTTTTAATGTCATCATTTCCATTAAATTTTCTGCAATTGCTTGCCCTTGCCCACGCTCTTCTGCACCAATTCCACAGTAAGCACCAGAAGTATCAATTAAACAAATAACCGGACGGTGGAATTTTTCTGCTTGTTTCATTAGACGCAACGCTTTCCGATATCCTTCTGGACTTGGGCAGCCGAAGTTGCGTTTTACGCGTTCTTCTACCGTGCTGCCACGTTCCATAGCGATAATGGTTACCGGCATATCATTCAAAAGCCCAATGCCGCCTACTATTGCACCGTCATCACTATACCGACGATCGCCATGCATTTCAACAAAATTACTAAGCAGCCGCTGAATATAAAACAACCCCATTGCTCGATGGCTGTTTCTTGCCTGCATTACTCTTTCATATGCTTTCATATTATTATCACCTATGCAATTTCAAAATTTTAGACAACGTATACTTTAATTTTTTACGTTCTTCAATCAAATCCACAAAACCATGCTTTAACAAAAATTCAGAACGCTGAAAACCTTCCGGCAGCTTTTGTCCGGTTGTTTGCTCTATTACTCTCTGTCCTGCAAAGCCGACTAACGCGTTCGGTTCCGCGACTGTTATGTCTGCTTCCATCGCAAAGCTTGCTGTAACACCACCGGTAGTAGGATCAGTTAGAACGGCAATATACAAAAGTCCTGCATCACTATGACGCTTTACTGCGCCGCTTACTTTTGCCATCTGCATCAGCGAAAACATGCCTTCCTGCATTCTGGCACCGCCTGAGGTTGTAAAGCCGATAACCGGCAGCGCATCTTTAAGCGCGCGTTCAAACAAACGTGTAATTTTCTCACCGACAACTGTTCCCATACTGCCCATCATAAAATGTGAGTCCATCACAAAAATCGCCGTTTTTACACCCTCAATACTGCCTATTCCGCAAACAACTGCCTCGTTTTCTCCGCTTGTTTCCATAGCTTTTTGAATTTTTTCGTCATATTCCGGAAAAGAGAGTATGTTTTTGCTTTTAAGACCTTTATCCATTTCAGAAAAAGACCCTTCGTCCATAATTAAGTCGATTCTCTCGCGTGCCCGCATCCGCATGTACGCTCCGCAAGACGGACAAACCATCGCATTTTGCAAAAGTGTTCCGTAAGTTGTCTGTTCTGCACATGCTTTGCAGGTCATCAATACATCTAAATTTTCCGGTTCTCTTGTTTTACCTAATCCAAACATGTTCAATCTCCCTGTCTGTTTAAAATCAAAGGATGACGCCTCTTTTATTCTTTATCCACAATGGCAAATGAAAAATCCGCTGTAACACAAACTTTTCCGTTTACTTTGCCTTTCCCGGTTGCAAAGTAGAAAGGCTCTCTTATTTTCGTAATAGAGCATTCGGTTTCAAATACATCACCAGGCACTACCGGATGTTTGAACTTTACATTATTTAATCCGGTAAACAGTGGAAGCTTATCTCCCGCAACTGCGCCATTTAAGCATACGCATACCGATTGCCCTAAAATTTCACATAAGATTACGCCCGGAACAACAGGATTTTCCGGAAAATGGCCTTTTAAAAACCATTCTTCTCCTGTGATTTTCTTCTTGCCGTACGCAATCCCGTCTATACACACCGCTTCGTCGATCAAAAGCATCTGATCCCTGTGCGGCAAAATACCCATCAGTTCCTGTTTATTCATTATCATTCACCTTTTTAAATGCTACACAGCCGTTATGTCCACCAAACCCCAGCGATACCGAAAGCGCCAGATCCAAATCGGCTTTTGCCGCTACATTGGGCGTATAATTCAAGTCACACTCCGCATCCGGTTCCTGATATCCAATCGTCGGAGGTACAATGCCTGAATCCAATGCTAAAATTGCTGCAATGCCTTCTACCGCACCGGCGGCACCTAACATATGCCCTGTCATGGATTTGGTAGAACTTATATGAATCGCCCTTGCTTTTTCTTCTCCTAATGCCTTTTTTATAGCAAGCGTTTCGGTTTTATCATTCAGCGGTGTGCTGGTGCCATGTGCATTGATATAAATACGATTTGTTTGCGTTAAACCTGATTCTTTAACTGCGTCTGCTATAGCTTTTGCAGCGCCAATTGCTTCCGGATGGGGGGCTGTTACATGATAAGCATCACAAGTACTGCCGTATCCGCAAACTTCTGCATAAATCTTCGCCCCGCGCTTTACCGCATGTTCATATTCTTCAAGAATCAGCGCACCTGCGCCTTCACCCATAACAAACCCATTTCTTCTCTTATCAAACGGAATGGAAGCACTGTCTTTATCGGTTGCTTCGCTCAGTGCCATACAATTATCAAATCCGGCAACTGCAAGCGGCGTAATTGCCGCTTCACTTCCTCCGGCAATAATTGCGTCTGCGTATCCATGCTTTATCGCCCGATATGCTTCCCCAATACAGCTTGTGCCGGTTGCGCATGCGGTTGTAATAGATAGGCAAGGACCTTGTGCATTGAATTTAATCGCTATATTTCCCGCCGCAATATTAGAAATCATTTTAGCAATAAACAAAGGCGAAACACGCTGCGGTCCTCTGTTTAACAAGCTGTTATGTTCATTGATAAATGTTTCGAATCCTCCGGTTCCCGAACCAAAATATACCCCAAAACGATCGGGCAAAACCTGATCTGCAATACCGCTATCCTGCATTGCCTGTGCTGTAGCATAAAGCGCATACTGCACAAAAAGATCCGTCTTGCGCACCTCGGATTTTTCTATGTATAAAAGCGGATCAAAGTCTTTCACTTCCGCTGCCACTTTCACTTTTAAATCTTGCGTATCAAAACGTGTAATAAAATCAATACCGTTTTTTCCTTCAGTCAAAGCTTTCCAAAAAGCCTGCACGTCATTTCCTACGGGCGAAACCACACCCAATCCAGTTACAACAACTCTTTTCACTTCTCCTCACAGCCTTTCCTTCTCTGCTTGCAGCGGAGCTTTTCATACACCGCTGCAAACATGCAAATTCAATATGTCTTTTACTTATAGATCCTGTTATTTACATTGCTAAACCACCATCAATGCGAATAACTTCTCCGGTAATATAATCGGACACGTCATCTGCTAAAAATACTGCCAATGCGGCAACTTCTTCCGCTTTTCCCATGCGTTTTAAAGGAATCATATGCAGTAATTCTTCATTCTCTTTAAAACTTTCCGTCATATCTGTCTCTATAAATCCAGGCGCAATGGCATTGCAGCATACATGCCTGCCTGCCAGTTCCTTGGCAATGGTTTTCGTAAGGCCGATGATTCCCGCTTTCGACGCAGAATAATTTGCCTGTCCCGCATTTCCCATAATGCCGGATACAGAGCTGATATTGATAATTTTACCATACTTCTTCTTCATAAAATTCCGGTAACAGCACTGTATCATATGGAATGCGCCTTTTAAATTTGTCGCAATTACTGCGTCAAAATCATTTTCATCCATCTGCAGCGCTAACTTATCCCGGGTAATGCCGGCGTTATTCACCAATATATCTATACCGTCAAAATCCTTGATGATTTCTGAAACAGTTTCCTTGCATGCGTCGGCAAGTGCTACATTGCAGGCATACGCCTTGGCTTTAACACCAAAAGCGGCAGCTTCCTGCGCTACTTTCTCCGCCTTATCCTTGCTTCCGTTATATAAAATAGCAACATTGGCTCCGTTTTCAGCAAACTTTAACGCAATGGCGCGTCCGATTCCGCGGGACGCACCGGTTATAACCGCATTTTTTCCTTTAAGCATTCTGTTTCACCGCCTCAACCGTTTCCATAAGCGACGCATTATCCTGTACCGCAAAAACACGTACATCTTTGGAAATTTTCTTGATCAAACCGCTCAGTGTCTTTCCAGCACCACATTCTATGAATGTATCCGCTCCATCTGCAATCATATTTAAAATGGTTTCATTCCACTTTACAGGATGATTGATTTGATCTTTCATGGTTTGTTTTATATCCACTGGATATTTTTGCGCCGTTCTGTTGGCATAAATATCCATGTTCGGCTGCTCTACAGAAAATGCTTCCAGCTCTCTTCCAAAATGCACGGCTGCTTCATTCATAAAAGGAGAATGGAACACAGCACCAACAGGCAAGACTACAACCTTGCAGCTAAGCGCAGCAGCCTTTTCTTTAAAACCCGCAACGCCTTCTTTGGTCCCCGCAATAACGGTCT
>CALXJH010000084.1 GCA_944388555.1 uncultured Clostridia bacterium | reverse complement strand
CATCAAAGTTCCGGATCCCATATTTTTCTTTTCTCCGGAAACAGTAGTGAGGGAGAGGGAATAATTAAATTCTTTGCTCGGATCGTCCACTTTGATAATAAACTCAAATGGATACTGTGTTGCAGTAACCGTTTGTTCTTCTCCATCGCCAATTGAATAGGTCATTTCCAAAGATTTCGTGGTTGCCGGTTTATCGGTTACATAAATATAAGCAAAATATTCATTCGGGGATAGTTGAAGCGTATATCCCTTACCATTCGCATGATTGCTAACAGTAGCACCGATTTCATAGTTTCCGTCTAAGGTATAAGTACTTGCGGCAAAAGCTGGTTCTTTTACTTCAGGAAGGGCAATCGTCAAAGCAGTAAGACCTTTAGCAGGAACAGTAATATCAAACTTACCGTTTTGTACTGTTACTTCCGATTTATTTCCAGCCTTGTCAAATACGGTCGCAGGACCATTGTAGCTGGAAGCGCCCGGTATTTTATCGAGAAGAGAAATCGTTGTGGTAATATTTTCAGCACTTTCATTCATAAGTGCCAGACCAAACATACCGTTTTTACGTGCAGCTAACCAGTCAATCTGAAGATTTCCGGTGTCTACCATGCCCTCGTCCAGCCATAGCCACATATCCTCCTGATCATAAAAAGTGCCTGGTTTATGGCCGTACTGATTGGAGTTAAAGTACGCATATCCTTGCTGCCTGAGCGCAGGGAATTTAATATGATTTCCGGACCATGCCTGTGTTTGGTTGATTAAGAAATCTTCCAGCATTGCCAGGAAGGGGGGGAGATGATGCCAATAAATCGAAGTATAGTCTGGGCCTTCGGTTGGGTATTCGGGATATTGCTGAATTGTCAGGAATCCTGTTTGATAATAGCCGGAATAGTTACCGAATCTTCCGATGATTGCGTTACGGGCAGCATTGGCAAACATTTCTTCGCCTGTGTATTCAGACAGCTTGATAAAATCGCCGGCCCAGTACTGCATAAAAATATTTGAAGATACGCTTTCAAAAGTGGAAGCCTGCTCAATACCAAGACCAACACGGGAAGGAATCCAACCGTCCACTGTTCCGTGTTTTTCATTTAATGGGGTATTGTCAATTTCTGTCAATCCTTTGCTTTCTCGTCCGATACGGAACTGCTTTTCGCCAGCCCACCATATTCCGGTATTTTTATCCCCCGCGTGTACTCGGAAAGTATCTAAACTGTTTACCTCAATTTGCTGCGTTTTTTTATCATTGTCTATACCTGGTACCCATAATCCGGTTAACATCAACTGTGCTACGTGCTCTGCAGCGTCTAAATATTTTTGATCCTGTGTTACTTCATAAATATCAATCAAAGAACCCACATTTGGGTAATAAGAAATGTAGATGAAGGATTCCCATGTAGGCAAAGAGGAAGAGGGGGCATAAACAACCTTTTCCAAATATTCATCCGCCTGCTCAATCGCTTTATCTAAATATTCTTGTTTACCGGTATAGATGTATAAATTTAGATTGTTGGAGAAGGGCGCAACGGATCCATATTCATTTACAACGGTTCCAGATCCTTTTTGCAAACCTAAATCATATAAAAACGGAACATTTCCGCGTGTCATTTCGTACAGACCGGCGGTTACATTTAAGTTATAGCCCATTTTAGGCGTTCCGATCGACTCTGGCTCTGTCAGTTCAGGCCAGTAATCGACGCCGCCAGACACACCAATGCGGTTAAAATGTAAAGCAGGCCGCGTCAGGAAAGAAGCAAGTGTTGGAATGGCACGTTTTTCTAATATGGTTTCGTCTTCAGTGAGTAAGTAGTCTTGAATTGCTTGCATCGGGTTTGCTTCCGAAACCGTATTCATGCCTTCCATATTATAATAACCTTTAGAAATTTCATCCCAGCCGCTGAAAGTATCATCTAACATTAACTTTCTTGTGTTGAAGATTGCGTCGTTTAAAGAAGCGTAGTTGTTTTGCCTGTAATCGGTTACATCAAAGAGTTCCTGTACTACAAATTTGTAATTTTCAAACCAGTCTGACAGTGTACTGATTACACGATACTGCATAGTATAGCTCTCATTTGCGGCAAGGTTAGATTCCGGACTGCCAAGTGCAGGTGCAAATATGGTGCCTTTATAGGCGCCGTTTGGCGTTTTCATGTTAATACCCAAGATGCCGTTATCATTATACACCCAGCGAAGGGGAATCCACGAACTTTCAGCCACAACACCTTTTGTTATAGGATATTGGCTGTATTTATTATTGGGATTTAATGTATAGCAGCCCATAGGTGTATAGAGATATTGTTCAGAAAGAGTGCCGATTTCTTCGTGTACGCGTTTTTCAATTACACGGAAAGGTGCAATTGCATCCGAAAAATCTTCGCTGGAAAATTCGCCGCCCTCCCAGCCGGCGATGGTATAATAACCCGCATCGTTTGCCGTTACAGTTGCGGAAACCAGTGGCGCTTTGTTATTTTCTTCAAGTGTCCATGTAGCGGTGAGAGAAGCTTTGGCCTGATTATCAAATATTAAAGTTATGGTATTGCCGTTTACTTGATAGTCTGTTGGGATAAACCAGGTTCCGACACCTGCCAAATAGGGATTCATACCAAAGTATGCGTTAACAGTACCGTCATCGGAGGTATAAGTGGTCTGGTAGGTATACATATCCTGTGCGTATCCAAGCTTTGCAGTATCTGCTCTGGAAACAAAATAGCCTAATTCTTCATCACGCGTATTTGTACATACCCAGCTGCCGTCATCCGCCTTTGCATAAATCTCGTTTTGAACGACTTGCCCTTTTGAGGTAGGCACTTTATAAAATACAAGTTTTGTTTCATTGTTTTCTATTGAAACCGAATCAATTGGCTCCGCTAATTCTGTTGCATACCGTGGGAAGGCAGAAAATTCCGTATTGATCATTGGCATGGGGGAAGCCAGCGATTTCATTGCAGAAATACTTTCCTGCGGTATAAAAGTGTCACTTTTGCATAAAAGGACAGAATCGCATCGTGCATAGAAGCCGGAAGTATCTACAAGTTCTAAAACGTTTTGTCCTTCTTTTAAGGATACTTTTTCTGGTGCTTTTGCCCATTTATAACCATTTCCACCGTGTGTGCCGAACTTATGTTCAATCATTGTTCCGTTGATTCGAACATTGAAGAAGCGGTCACCCTGTTGATTTTCAGCGAAATCTCTGGAACGAACCCAAAGATTATATTCACCAGCTTCACCTACAGTAAATGTGGTGCTTGCAGGTATATTGGAAGAAGCGTCTGCGTCGTCTATTGTCGCGTTTGCAACAGTCGGTGAAGTTCCCTGAAAAGCGGTAGATTCAAAAGCGCCTTCGGCCGCTTTATCAAACGACCAGGTGCCGATAGACGTAAACGAGGACGGGCGGAACCAATAAATCTGATCTTCCGGAATAGAAGCCAGAATAGTGACAGTTTGGGTAGCATCCGTCCATTTAACTGCCGCATCTAAACTCTCTGAAACAAAACGCAAAGGAACCAGTGTACGGTCATTTAATAAAACCGCAGGCTGATCCAGTTTAATAACGGTGCCGTCTGCGTTTGCTAAGTCTGAGTCAATGGTAAGTTTAATTACTTTTCCATTACGGAATCCTGTAGCGGTTTGCGTTTCGTCATCCCAGGAAACCGTGCAGCCTAAAGCCTCAAAAATAGCGCGGAAAGGAACCATGGTTCTGTCATTTAAGAGAATCGGATCTACATCAAATTGCATATACGTTCCGTTCAGCTTAACTGCAATTTCGGTTGCCGGTCTGTCAGGATCGGGAATAGCATCATCTACTTGCGCGGTATACATGCCGTCTTTATACAGATTTGCTTTCAGCGCGGCATATTCCGCGGCTGTATTCGAAAGGGTGAAATCCTCGTCATCTGTTACAATCAACATAGCAAAACGCGCATAATTAGAGGAGCTATCGATTAATTTTAGATCATAATCTCCTGCAAAAATCGGTAAAAATTCTGTGCTCTGCCATGCCCATCCATTGACGCCATGATTACCTAATTGCTGTGAAGCATAATCGCCAATTTGTATATCATAATAACGTGCACCGGCATTGGTGTCATAATCTCTGCTTAATGCGTAAATTTTATAACTGCCATCAGTTGGAATGGTAATTTTGTGGATTGCCGGATTTGCATTATTGCCGGCACCTCCGCTGGTTGCACCTTTTAAATAAGTTGAAACATAGCCGCCGGCGTCATTGGGCGTTGTTACCCAGCTTCCAAGATGATCTGCAAAACTTTCAGGTGCCAAAATAATATAAGTTTTGTCTGGTTTGAAATTGAGAGCATCCGTCGGTTCGTCCGTGTTTCCAGATGACGAATCAGAAAGATCAACATCTAAAATTTTCACTTCGGTTGCATGGATGATTGCTGCCATCTCATCGTGGGTTTGGGGAAGCTGCAAATTGGCATTTGTAGAAAGAATAATTCCTTGTACACGTGCCCAGTAGCCGCCTGTATCATGCAGTCGAAGAATGGTCTCACCTTTTTTCAGATCAATCGTTCCTACTTTTACCCATGACCATTCGTCTGAACCGGTATTGCCAATGATCTGATCAAAATACGTATCATTGATTTGGAGATTGCAGAAGCGATCGCCTGGAGATGAGGTATAATCTCTTGTATTTGCCCAGACAGTATAGCTGCCATCTGCGGGTAAATCAATAGCTACAGCAGCGGCAGAAGTTGTAGATGGATCACCATCAATACCTTGTAAAATTTCTAAGGTGTTCCCATGTGTACCATCCGGGCTAGACCATTTCCATGTACCAAGATGATCATAAAAATAATTGCCGCGAATAAATAATGTGGTTTCATTTGCAGCTAAAGTACTAACATTCAGCATGGAAATGAATAAGCAGGCAATTAAAAGTAATGTAGTTACTTTTTTCATATACTCCCTCTTTTCTGTATTTTTTTTTAATTATATCATGAACAACGCAAAAAGTATTTACACAATCCGTCATTTTACGCGATAAATTTATACAATCCGGCACAATAGGGCTGCTATCCTTCATATGCTTCCTTATCACAGATCAATAGAACATCCGGATGTACTTTTAGCATTGTTGCCGGCGTTTGCGTATTGATATTATCTGTTAATAAGGACTGAACAGCCATATGCTTTTCAAATCCGCTTGCAAGTAGTATAATCTTTTTTGAGCGTAAAATTGTGGAAATGCCCATAGTTAAAGCTTTTCTAGGTACTTCATTCACATTTTTAAAAAAGCGGGCGTTGCTTTCGATTGTAGTTTCAGTTAAATCGGTTAAGTGGGTTGTTGCATTTAAATTTTTACCAGGTTCATTAAAACCGATATGTCCGTTTTTGCCAATGCCTAAAAGTTGTAAATCAATCCCGCCAGAACGGACAATTGCTTTTTCATAATCCCTGCATTCTTTTTCAATATCTGCTGGCATACCATCCAAGATATGGATATTTTGCGGTTTTATATTAATTTTAGAAAACAAATGCGACTGCATAAAAAAATGATAACTTTGTGTGTTATCAGCTGAAATGGGGTAATATTCATCTAAATTAAACGTTGTAACGCCAGAGAAATCCAGTTCGTTATTTTGGTAAAGCTGCACCAGATTTTCATAGACGCCTATTGGGGTAGAGCCAGTTGCAAGGCCGAGAACGCTATTGGGTTTTAAAATAATTTGGGCAGAGATTTGTTTTGTGCATTCCGCACACATTTCTGCATAGTCACTGCAAACAATAAAACGCATAAGAACCCCCTGTATGTATGTAAATTTGTTTTTTTATTTTCGGTTTTTCTGTAGAATTTTAAGTATGATTTGTTTCATTTCAGGTAATTTTTTTTCTATATCGGAAACCAGCTTAAATTGTGTCCTTGCACGAAATAAATTTTGTTCGCCATAGCTGGTTTTAAAGTAGGTGTCCCCATTTAAAAAATCCGTTAAAAAGCGAATACCGCATTCATACGTTAAGACCAAGGCAGATAGGGGAAGCAAATCAAGTTCAGATTGGGTGAGTGCTTGAGCCGTTTCCTCCAAAAAGCCTTCTGTGAAGGCTTTGAAAAAAGATAGATTAAAAAACATTTTGTCAAGGTCTTTTTCATCTTCGCCGGCTGAGGCGGCACCAGCTCGCAATGCATCGCCGTAATCATACAGAATAGAACCCGGCATTACGGTATCTAAGTCGATTACACAAACACCTTCACCGGTTTCAGCATCAAATAGCAGATTGTTAATTTTTGTATCATTGTGCGTTACACGCAAAGGCACGTTTCCGCACGCTATTTCTTCTGTAATACAGTCTGCGTAACGCGCATATTTGTTGGCAAAAGAAATTTCAGGTGCAGCAAGTGCAGCTCGTGAGGCGACGTTCTTTTTGACAGCCTGCTTAAAGTCATCCAATCTTTTTGGGGTATTGTGAAAATCGACAATGGTTTCATGTAAAGTGTGTGCAGGAAAGTCAGATAGTAGACGTTGAAACTTTCCGAAGGTTTTGCCTGCATCATACAATTGCCGCGAATTTTCAGCCAGATCATATGTTTTGGTGTTTTCAACAAACAGGTATACACGGTATGCATTTCCGTCAGAATCCGTGTAAAAGAGGGAGTCATCTAAGGTTTTAATGATTGTTAATGTTTCGCGTCTTGGGTTACCGCCCTCCGCTATAATTTTTTTCTTGAGGTGCTGTGTAATTTTTTCTATATTTTCCATTAGTGCGGAAGGATCATTAAAAACACGCAGATTGATTTTTTGCAAAATATATTTTTCACTGCCTTCCGTTATATAAGTATCGTTGATATGACCATTCCCGTAAGGCAGGATGGTGGTATTCAATTTAAAATGTGAGAGAATTTGGTTTAAAGTATTTTTCATATATTAAAAACATTCCTTTTAGGATAAATTATGAAAAAAAGCTTGGATTTTTGGTAAATCATCTTTATATGTAATGCCGTACCATTTATCCGCTGTGGGTAAAACTGCCACTTTTTCGTTTTCGGTTTGTATCATATAATCAATGACGGAAGGAAGAAAAAATTCGTCTTTTTCTGCGTCTTGAAGCGATTCTAAAAAAGATGCAAATCCTGTCCGCAAAAAAGGAAATATGCGGCTGTTTAACCCCCACATATTCATAGATACAATGGTGCTTGGCGGAAATGGACTATTTTGATCTAATGCGGTATATTCATGAATAGATTTGAGAAATCCGTTTTCAGTTTGGCAAATGCCTCGTGAAACTGTACCGTGTTCTGTTAAAGTATTTTTAAGAAAAAAACCACACATGCACATTTGATCAGAAATACGCATATGGTTTGCGAGAATTTTATAAGAAGTTTTTCCGTAATAGTCATCAGCGTTGATGACTGCAAAAGGGGCAGAGCCTATTGCTTCTTCAGCACACAGTATAGCATGCGCCGTGCCCCAAGGCTTTTTCCTCTTTGACATTAAATTTTCGTCCATTGCAGGCAACTTTGCGGAAAGTTCCTGATACACGTAAGTTACATTTGCAAAAGCAGAAATCGTGTTTCCGATTTGCTGACGAAAGAGGGTGTCGATCTCTTTATTGATGATAAAAATAATTTTAGTAAAGCCAGCCTCAATTGCATCTCTTGCCGAATAGTGTAAAATAGACTCTCCGTTTGGTCCTACCGGTGTAATTTGTTTCAAACCTCCAAAACGGCTGCCCATGCCGGCAGCCATAATTACAAGTGCAAGTCCATCTTTGGACATTTGCAGCATCTCCAGTCTTGACAAAATATCTATTTGCTTTTATAATATTCATTATAAAGTATATAAAATTAAATGTATATACAAATTCGGCTTATTTTTATTTAATTTTAGACATGGGGGATCATAT
>CALXJH010000083.1 GCA_944388555.1 uncultured Clostridia bacterium | reverse complement strand
ATCTGCGTACCATCTGGAATCCCAACCTTTGATAACGCCAACTCTGAGACCACGCGGATGTACTTTCTGACCCATCACTTTACCTCCTTATTTGTCAACTTTTTCTTTGAGAACAATTGTGATATGGCTTGTTCTCTTTTTGATTCTGAACGCTCTTCCCTGCGCTCTGGGCATAATTCTCTTTAAGATCGGGCCCGGGTTTGCGTAGGTTTCCGCAACATAGAGTTTATCTAAATCCATATTATGGTTTGTTGTTGCATTTGCGATTGCAGAATTTAACAGTTTTATCAGATATTCAGATGCCGCTTTGGGTGTATTTTTCAAGATAGCAAGCGCTTCACCAACCGGCTTGTTTCTGATTAAATCAATCACGATTTTCACTTTTCTGGGTGAAATGCGTGCATAACGAAGGATTGCCTTTGCTTCCATTGTTATGCCAACCTCCTTCCTAAACGGTTCAATTTATACGTTTTATTTCACACCGCTGGTTTTGGAACCTGCATGCCCTTTGTATGTTCTTGTGGGTGCAAATTCACCGAGCTTGTGTCCAACCATGTCTTCGGTAATATATACAGGCACATGTTTTCTGCCATCATGAACAGCAATGGTATGACCGACCATTTCAGGGAAAATGGTAGAGCTTCTGGACCAAGTTTTCAGAACTCTTTTTTCGCCTGCTTCATTCATTTCCATTGTTCTTTTCAATAATTTGGCATCCACATAAGGGCCTTTTTTTACTGATCTACCCATAGGGTTACCTCCATTTCTGCGAAGCTACTGCTTACGCCGCCTTATTTTGCATTCCGTCTTTTAACGATAAACATATCGGATTTTTTGTTCTTTTGTCTGGTTTTGTAACCGAGTGCCGGTTTACCCCAAGGTGTTACAGGGCTCGGACGGCCGATCGGAGACTTACCTTCACCACCGCCGTGCGGATGGTCGCAGGGGTTCATAACAACACCGCGGACGGTCGGACGGAAGCCCATATGGCGT
Organism: uncultured Clostridia bacterium; assembly: GCA_944388555.1. Classification (GTDB taxonomy): domain Bacteria; phylum Bacillota; class Clostridia; order RGIG6154; family RGIG6154; genus RGIG6154. Next base: position 5,642 of record CALXJH010000083.1, on the reverse strand, counting down.
TTTCTGCCCGCTTTACCGATGGAAATGTTTTCATGTTCGGTGTTGCCGATTTGTCCGATGGTTGCCATGCACTCTAAGCTGATCATGCGCACTTCGCCGGAAGGCAGACGTACCTGAGAATATTTATCTTCTTTTGCCATCAGCTGTGCGGCATTGCCTGCAGCACGTACCAGCTGACCGCCTCTGCCGGGCTGCAATTCAATGTTATGAATCAGTGTGCCGACCGGGATATTTTTGATTTTGAGCGCATTGCCAGGCTTAATATCCGCATGCTCGCCTGCCATTACGATATGGCCGACTTTCAGTCCTAAAGGCGCTAAGATATATGCCTTTTCGCCGTCTTCATACTGAATCAGGGCGATGTTTGCGCTTCTGTTCGGATCGTATTCAATCGCAACAACGGTTGCTGCAACATCTAATTTTTTACGTTTAAAATCTATAATTCTGTACTTTCTCTTCACGCCGCCGCCTCTGTGACGAACGGTGATTCTGCCATATGCGTTTCTGCCGGCATTTGATTTCAATGTTTCCAAAAGGCTCTTTTCCGGAGTCTTTTTTGTAATTTCATCAAAGGCTGAAACGGTCATCTGTCTTCTTGCCGGTGAAGTCGGTTTGTACTTTTTAATGGCCATTTATATCACTCCTTCACTTTCCATTAAGCCATGCCGTCGAAGAATTCGATGGTCTTGCTGTCCGGTTTCAATGTAACAATTGCCTTTTTCCAGTCCGGTCTTTTGCCCACATGCACACCCATACGCTTGGTTTTACCCATGCAGTTTATGGTGTTTACATTTGCAACCTGAACTTTAAAAATCTGTTCAACTGCGATCTTTATATCTACCTTTGTAGCGTTAGGCGCTACTTCAAAGGTGTACTTTTTGTTCGCAATGTCTTCCATGGTGGTTTCGGAAATAATCGGCTTTCGGATAATGTCATGAAAATTCATTATGCGTACACCTCCTCTAATTTAGCAACCGCATCCTTTGCGATTACGAGTTTGTCGTGTTTTAACAATTCATACACATTCAGTGCACCTACAAAAGAAGTGGCAACCCCCTGAATGTTTCTTGCGGAGCAAACCATGTTTTTGTTTGCATCAGCGGTTACAATAATGGCTTTTTCTGCTTCAAACGCTTTGAGCATCGCCATAACGGTTTTGGTTTTGATTTCTGTCAGTTCCAAAGAATCCACAACCACCATCTGTCCTTCTGCCACTTTCGCAGAGAGCGCAGATTTTAATGCGAGCTGCTTCATTTTCTTGTTTACTGCATAACGGTAATCTCTTGGCTTCGGACCGAGTGCAATACCGCCGTGTGTCCATTGCGGGGAACGGATGGAGCCTTGTCTTGCTCTGCCGGTACCCTTCTGACGCCACGGTTTGATACCGCCTCCGCGAACTTCGGCGCGGGTTTTGGTGCTTTGTGTGCCTTGTCTTTGGTTTGCGAGGTAGTTTTTCACTACTTCGTAAACAGCGGCTTTGTTCACTTCCACACCGAAAACGCTGTCATTTAATTCCACAGTGCCGATTTCCTTACCGTCCATATTATATAAAGCTACATTAGCCACGATCAACTTCCTCCTTTCCAAAAAAGCTTACGCTTTGACTGTATTTTTAACTATAACTAATCCGCCTTTTGGTCCCGGAACTGCGCCGCGTACCAAAAGCAGGTTCTTTTCAACGTCAACAGATACAACGTCCAGATTCTGAACCGTTACTGTATCTACACCCATATGTCCCGGCAGTTTTTTGCCTTTGAACACACGTGAAGGGCTGGAGCACGCACCCATAGAACCGGCATGTCTGTGTACAGGGCCTGTACCGTGCGTCTCTTTGAGTCTTGCAAAGTTATGACGTTTGATGGCGCCTGCATAACCTTTACCTTTACTGGTTCCGGTAACGTCGATTTTATCGCCTGCTGCGAACACATCGGCTTTGATTTCATCGCCTACATTCATTTCAGCGGCGTTCTCCAACTTAAATTCTCTTAAAAATCTTTTAACAGCTGTTCCGGCTTTTTTGAAATGTCCTTGTTCAGGCTTGTTGGAATGTTTTTCCTTCTTGTCCTGAAAGCCCACTTGAACAGCGTCATATCCGTCATTGTCAGCGGTTTTCTTCTGCACAACAACACACGGACCTGCTTCGATGACAGTTACAGGCACAATTTTTCCTGCTTCATCGAAAAGCTGTGTCATACCAAGCTTGGTGCCAAGTATTGCTTTTTTCATTTTTCTTCCTCCTTATTGGTTATTGGTTCCCCGGTATCGGGAACTTGACCCACTACCAGTTGCCGGTCAGATGACCTTAATTTCAACGTTGATGCCGGCAGGTAAATCAAGTTTGCCTAAAGCTTCGGTTGTCTTTGCTTTGGGTGAAAGCACATCGATCAATCTTTTGTGTGTACGCATTTCAAACTGTTCTCTGGAATCTTTGTACTTATGAACAGCTCTTAAGATGGTAATAATTTCCTTCTTTGTCGGGAGCGGGATCGGACCTGAAACGGTTGCGCCGGTACGTTCTACCGCGTCTACAATACGTTCTGCCGACTGATCCACCAATGCGTGATCATAACCTTTGATCTTGATTCTGATTTTAGAAGCGTCTGCCATGTTTTTCCCTCCATTTCCATGATTTTTTATTGCAACACTGCCGGGTGTTTCAACCCCGCCTGGGCAGAGTAAGGCATATTGCAACTCATATATAATACAACACTTTTGGCTAAATGTCAAGGGTTTTTCATAAAAAAAGCAGAAATTTTGCAAAAAAATTTTGCTTTTTAAAAATCGCCGCTAAGTAAGATAAAAACGCCGATTTTCTTTTCAAAATTGAGTTGCTTTTTTTGCCATTTTATGCTACGCTTTAGGTGTAGATACCCTACAAAAAAACAACCCCAAAAAAGGGGCTGAAAGGAATATAAAAAGAAGCATTTTATGCAAATGACTGCTTGGTTTAACTGCACTTAATAAGTTATTTTCTTTGCTTATATACTACAAAAATTGTTCGTATATTGGTTTGCCCGTTCACGCCATATTTTAACATATCCAACCTGCAACACTTGTTTTATATGACAAAATACAATCAGGAAATTATGCGTAAACGGATAAACCGATCAAAAAGCACCCCATTTGTTGTGAGGTGCTTTTCTTTATTGTTTTCCAATGTTTAATTATAACGGCGTTTCTTTTTAAAAATTAATATTCCTCCAACTATCATTATAATTAAAACTCCACTTATTGCTATTAATGGTTTATTTGTTGATGCACTTTTTCCACCGCCACCGGTAATGTCCTGTCCATCATTTTGTGTTGAATTAATACGCGATTTAAACAATTCAACAACATTCTGCTCATGGTTTGAATTTACGGTTTGTATTCCCACTTCATTTTCAACAGAATCTAAATCTATAAAATATTCATTCCCGTTTTCAGTTACCACAAATCCATCAATTATATTAGCTTCTTTTACATATTTAGCATTATTTAAGTTAATGACTTGTTGTGCTTCAATGAAATGGTCAGATATTGAACCACTTGCTACACATAACACTTTATATCCAGTATCTGTTTTTACAACCTCAACAGTAGCTACCGCCCTATCAGATACTATAACCGGGAAGTAATAACTACCATTTGCGTCAAGATACTCTGATACTTGATTATCTCCATTTTCAGAAGCTTCCATAATTTCATCATAGTTTACACCATAACCAACAACACCTTCTCCAAATCTTATCGTTTTCAAATCATCTGTCGGCTGTATATTAAAGTTCTCAGGATCCCCGTTAAGAGGGATCAATATAGTTTCATAATTTTCTATTGTTTTGTTTTCTAATTTTGCTTTTATTTCATCCAATTCAGATGACTCATTTGCCAATACACACACATTAAATATAAATACAAATAAACAACTAAATATAATTATTTTTTTCATAAATTATCCCTCCTTTTTTCTTAATAATATTTAAGAGGCATGTTTGTTATTATACCATGTATATCTCCAATAAAATTCGTCATTGTCGCAATAATCGCTGTAATTGTAATAGTATCTTTGTGTTCCACTTTGTCGTGGGTCGAAAACATATAATCCTTGATATATACCATTTTCTTCATATCCATAAATAATTTGTGCGTGTCCGTTTCCATTGCCCCCAACCCAACCAATAGAAGTTTCTACAGGACTATACCAACCCGACAACATATTTTTTACATTACTAAAAGATAATGTTCCTGATTTTGGGGTGTTTGACACCATATACCAACTTAATGCATTTGTCATTTCTTGGTATGTGGCACCCTGATCAATGGCAGAACCTTTAACTGTAGTAACAATATCTGCTTGACTTGGTAAAGGACTCCATGTATTCAGATAATCAATAATCACTAAAGTAGTTGCAGCCCAACACCAATTAGATTTTTCTTGTCTTCTGTCTGTTATATTTAATTTATGTGTAGCTGCACTAACAGATAACGTGCTTCCCATCAGTAAAACAAAAATTAAAATAATAGACATTGCTTTATATTTTTTCATGTAAACGCCTCCTTTTTCTAATTATGTAAATAAAAACTCACAAACATACCTTTCACTCAAAGAGGCTTCTTACATGCTATACTAACCTTTTGCCCACTATATTAAATTTCTGATTTGTCAGAAGCACATAACAAAAGCAGTACATGCGCAAAGCCGTACCTCTTTGAAGCTGACTGAACCATTGTTATTGCCTCCTATATGGATGTTAAATACATTATATACCATATCATTCAAAAATTCAATGTTTTTGAAAAATATACCAAAAAAATTTCACTTTTTAAAAATCGCCGCTAAGTAAGCTAAAAACGCCGATTTTCTTTTCAAAATTCAGTTGCTTTTTTTTCCATTTTATGGTATGCTTTAGGTGTAGAGCGCCTACAAAAAATAATTTTAAAAAAAAGGGGTTGAATGAAAAATGAAAAGAAGCATTTTATGCAAATTACTGCTTGGTTTGACTGTATGTATCGCAATCGGGACAACAACTGTACTTACGGGCGCATATCGCATCCAGCACAGCGGTGGATTTTACAACCCACCAACCTATATAAAATGCGCCAGCAGCTTTTCACAGGCAACGCTGACGGCGGTGCACAACGCCTGTGCCGCATGGAACAGCGCCTGCAACAACGGACCGCTGGTATACCGCAACACGGCAACGCATAACAATACCCAATATCCGCTTCAAAACGGCGTGAATGAAATCACAAAAGGAGACCGTTCTCCGCTTAGATACTTAATGGAAACGAATTTTGTGCTGCATGATACCGTTTATATATATGAGGCAGATATAGATATCAATACTTACTTTGATTTCGGCACCGCTTCTACCTCTTATGACACGCAGAGCGCCATGCTGCATGAACTTGGGCATTTGTTAGGCTTGGATCATTCTCCCGTCACAAGCGCATGCATGTTTGAAAGCTTAAATCCCGGTGTCGTACGCGGACTTCATTCGGACGATATAACCGCAATAAACGTTATTTATTAAAAGGAGGAAATGAGGTATGTTAAAGACAAATCGCATTTTTACGAGTTTGCTGGTCATATTTGTGTTTTTTTGCTGTGCCGGGTGCGGAACGGAACAGGCAAAAGTACCGGAAGAACCGGAAAAACCGAA
>CALXJH010000082.1 GCA_944388555.1 uncultured Clostridia bacterium | reverse complement strand
TATGCTTCTGTTTTGTAGGATTTGAACTGCGACAGAGGCAAAAACAGCAAAGAATATAAGATTCATCTTAACGGATTTGAACCTACATACTTAACAACTAAATAGCATAATCAGAGGTAATTTCTATCACAGGAAGTTGCCTCTTTTTTTGTACTCAAAAAAGGAAAGGATGGAAAAAATGAATGAGAAAAAATTTCTGCAACAGGTGTACAGCAAACTTGAAAATCAATTAGAACGGGAGGTGAAACTCGCAGATGACAGCATTGAAATTTCAGAGGGCGATAAAGTGATTTTTAGGGTTGACAGCAAAGGTAATATGCTTTATTCGGCGGACAAACAATTCTCAAATATCGTTAACAAGCTTCATGGCAAAATAGAGAATGATGTACGCAAGGCTGTATCAAAATAACTGTGTTAAATCATACAAAAATTGTCTTAACCACTTGACAATATTTCGGTATAGCGATATAATAAATATATATAATATATTTGTGGTGATGTAAGATGAACATAAACGAAATATTGAAAGAGAAGAATATGACGAAGTATCGCCTTGCAAAATTGAGCGGAGTTCCAAATGCAACACTCAGCGAACTTTGCAGCGGAAAAACGAGCATTGAAAAGTGTTCGGGAGAAACGCTGTACAGGATATCAAAAGCACTTGGCGTATCGATGGAATCGCTGGTAAAAGAGGCTGTTTTGCAAAAAGAGGTTGAAAAAAATCTTGAAAAGACATACGAGTGTGCGCTGCCGCAATACCTTCAGCACGACCTTGACGAGTACAAAAAGGGCTTAAAGGAAGGTTCAACTCTTATGGATTGCTTGTGGGGTGAGCTTTACGGCAGTATCAATATCGCAGAGATAAACGATGCCGCCATAACGCATGACCATGCGGAATATTTAAGAAATAAGTATTTGAGGTGATAGAATGGAAAGACCTGATTTTACAAACTGTCGCAGAATTTCCGGAAGGGCATACAACGGTGCAAACGGAAAGAAAATTGCGGTTGAATATAACGGTGATGTGTATATGCTGAAGTTTCCGCTGTCTGCGGATAATAAGCCGACAGAATTGTCGTATACAAACAGCTGCATAAGTGAATATATCGCAAGCCACATATTCAATATGCTGGGTATAAGGTGTCATGAAACAATACTCGGAACATTTAAGATAAGCGGCAAAGAAAAAATAGTATGCGCTTGCAAGGATTTTACGGCTGACGGCAAAGAATTGTTTGACTTTTGCTCAATCAAAAACACAGTTATTGATTCCGAACACGGCGGAACGGGTACGGAGCTTGCGGACTTGTTGGAAACGATAGAAAAACAGGAATATGTCAGTCCGCATGTTTTGACGAAACATTTCTGGAATGTGTTTGTTGTCGATAGTCTGCTCGGAAATTTCGACAGACATAACGGCAATTGGGGATTCCTGTATGATAAGAATGCTGAGAAAGCGGAGATTGCCCCGGTTTATGACTGCGGAAGCTGTTTGTTGCCGCAGGCAGATGAGAACACAATGAAAAAAGTATTGGAAAATGAAACAGAGCTGGAAAGCCGCATATACAGATTTCCGACATCTGCATTAAAGTTAAACAATGTAAAAATAAACTATTATGAATTTCTTATGAATACGGACAATGTGGACTGTAAAGATGCGGTTGAAAGAATTGTGCCGAGAATAAACATTGATGAAATCAAGGAATTTATAGACACAGTTCCATATATCACAGATATGCAAAAGGAATTTTATAAAACATATATTACGGCAAGATACGAAAAAATAATCGCACCGGTATATGAGCAAATACACAATATATCGCAGAATGAAGAACCGACAATAAGTATGTAAATTAAAATCAAATATGTTAAGGCTGTTGAAAATAAACTTATAGATACTCCATTGCGTGAAGAAAAACAATATCCTCAGATGTTTGAATATCTTGGGTGGTGTTCATGGAATGCGTTTTATCATGATGTTGATGAAAACCTGGTTTTGCAAAAAGCACAGGAATTTCAAGATAAAGGCGTGCCGGTCAAATGGTTTATGATTGATGACGGTTGGAGCAAATGTAATGATTTCAAACTGACATCGCTTGAGGCAGACGAACAGAAATTCAGTACCGGTTTTTCTTGTTTGGCAGATAGATTGAAAAACGAATACAAAATTGAACACTTGGGAATATGGCATTCACTTACCGGCTATTGGTTTGGAATTGATGAAAATTCCAAGTTATATAAGACTCACAGGGAGTGGTTCTTCGAGACAAATCTTGGTGTATATATGCCAAAGCCCGAATATGTTTCCGATTTTTTTGCAAAATGGTATGAGTATCTGAAAAATGAAAAAATTGATTTTTTGAAGATTGGTTGCCAGGGTAATCTGACAGAGTTTTTCAAGGGTATACCAAATTCGTGTGCAGCTGTGCGAACATATCAAAAAAGTGCCGATAGTACGGCTTATGAATACTTTGGAAACAATGTAATTGCGTGCATGGGGCTTGATCCGATTAATTGCCAATCTCGCCCCTTTACGCCTATTGTCAGAAACAGTGATGATTATTTTCCGGATATTGAGGGCAGTTTCAGAAATCACGCCAATATGAATGCATATAATGCAGTTTTTAATCGAGATCTCTATTATTGCGATTTTGATATGTGGTGGACAAATCATGAGACAGTGGTTGAAAGTGCGATGCTGCGAGCAATAAGTGGTGGACCCATTTACATAAGTGATAAACTCGGCGATACCATGTGCGATGTTTTGCTTTCGCTTGTAGATAATGAAGGGAAAATACTTAGGTGCGATGATTGTGCGCGAGTTACGGAGGATTGCTTGTTCACAGATACGATAAAAGAGGGAAAAGCACTTAAATTGTTTAACACAAAAGAAAATAACGGTGTTGTTGCCTTATTTAATTTAACTGAAAAAGACATTTTGGCAAGTACCGGGAAAAGGAATTTCGGCGCCGACGGCAGGTATGTTGCATATGCATACACAACGAAAAAATTTTATGATGGCGATAATATAAGAATTACCCTAAAACCCGGGAAATCGGAGATAATTAACTTTTATGAAATCCAAAACGGAGCAGTTGAACTGGGGGATTTGTCAAAATATATTTCTATTGCTGATGAAAATAAAGAGACGATTAGATTAGGAAATATAGCAATTGACCCCGGTGAATTATCACATTAAAAGGAGCATAATACATGAAAAACTACAGGGAAATAATAGCGAAAATGAGCTTGAAGAAAAAGCCGTTTTGCTGACCGGCGGTGCTGCGCTTAGCACCTGCGGCAACGAGCGGCTTGGTATACCTGAGATTACTATGTCAGACGGTCCGCACGGCGTGCGGCGGCTGATTGGACATCCCACCTGCCCTCAGGAGTGTAATATAGACAGGGGAGATGTATGTTACCCGACTGCATCGGCAGTAGGTGCAACTTGGAATATTTCCATTCATATGAAATGGGTGCGGCAGTTGCAAGAGATTGTCTTGAAGAGGGGATAAACATGTTGCTTGCCCCGGCGGTAAATATGAAAAGAACACCTCACTGTGGAAGAAATTTTGAATATTATTCGGAGGATCCGGTTCTTTCGGGAATGTTGGCTGCCGAGTTTATTAACGGTGTTCAGGAGAGCGGAGTTGGCACAAGCCTTAAACACTATGCGGCAAATAACCAAGAAATTGACAGGGGTACCGTCAATGTTGAGATTGATGAGCGAACCCTTAGGGAATATTATCTCAAGGTTTTTGAAATTGTGCTGAAAAACAGTAATCCGACGAGTGTCATGTGTGCATATAACAAATTAAACGGAATATGGTGTTCCGAGAACAAATATTTGCTTAATGATATACTCAAGGAGGAGTGGGGATACGGCGGTCTTGTCGTTTCTGATTGGGGCGCGGTTCATGATATAGGCAAGGCACTTGCATCAGGACTTGACCTTAGCATGCCGAGAAATAAACTTATCGTGGAGGAACTGAAACACTGTATTGAACTGAATACGGTTTCCATGGAGGATATAGACAGAGCGGTAGAGGCTATGCTTAAATTTACGGACAGGATAAAGGCACTCCCGATAAACAGCGAAAAATACAGTAGGCGAAAGCAACATGATATTGCTTATAAAGCTGCCGCCGAGGCGATTACACTTCTTAAAAACGATGATAATATTTTGCCGATAACATCGAAAAAGTACAAAAAAATTGCAGTTATAGGAAAAGCAGCGCAATACC
>CALXJH010000081.1 GCA_944388555.1 uncultured Clostridia bacterium | reverse complement strand
GCACTTTGTTTTCGCGATGGAATGTATTATATGGTAACATCCGGCTGCACAGGCTGGGACGCCAATAGCGCTTTGTTTGCAAGATGCCCGAATTTGTTAGGAAAGTGGAAACTGATTGACAATCCGTGCATGGGGGAAAACTACCGCAACACTTTTAATGGGCAGAGTACGTATATTTTCCGCGTAAACGACCAGGACTATTTAATGTTAGACCACTGGCAGCCGCACAATCTCCAAAAGTCTGGCTATAGTATATTGCCGATTACATATGATGATAAAAATAACATGACAGTACTTTGGCAAGAAGAGTGGAATGGAATTCTGTAGAATTTCCATGTCAAATAAAACGCTTCTAAAAACAGCTTGACAAAAGAAATAAACTGTGATATAATTGATACAATTTGAGCAGAAAGGGGTAACAACGCTTGAAGTTTATCTTGTCAGGAGCAAATGTTTTTTATGAAAATAAGTTTCAAAAGCTGGATTTGTTCATTTCTGACGGTATTATTGTTGACTTTTTTCCTTTGGCGCCAAATTTAAATATTCCTGTTTTTAATTTTAATCATTGCTTTATATTTCCCGGTTTTACAGATGTACATGTTCATCTGCGAGAGCCGGGTTTTTCTTATAAAGAGACAATACAAACAGGGACAATGGCGGCTGCTGCAGGAGGATATACTTCAGTTTGCAGCATGCCTAATTTGAATCCGGTGCCCGACTGCCTGGAAACGTTGAAGCCGCAGCTGGATTTGATTCACGAGAAAGCAAACGTTGCGGTTTATCCTTATGGCAGTATAACGGCGGGGGAGCGCGGGGAAAAACTTTCGGATATGGAGCAAATGTCTGCATATGTAATTGGATTTTCAGATGACGGCAGAGGCGTACAGAATGAAGAAATGATGCGGCAAGCCATGTATAAGGCAAAATCTTTAGATAAAATAATAGCCGCTCATTGCGAAGACAATCGCCTGCTTAAGGGCGGGTACATTCATGATGGTGTGTATGCTGCATCGCACGGACACAAGGGGATTTGTTCCGAAAGTGAGTGGCGGCCTATTGAACGTGATTTGCAGCTTGTCCGTGAAACAGGCTGTAAATATCATGTTTGCCATGTTTCGGCAAAGGAAAGTGTGGCGCTGATCCGGAAAGCAAGACAGGAAGGATTAGATGTCAGCTGTGAAACGGCGCCGCATTATTTGCTTTTAAATGACACTATGCTGGAAGAAGACGGCCGATTTAAAATGAATCCGCCTATCCGGTCGGAAGAGGACAGGCTTGCTTTGGTGGAAGGTATTCAAGATGGAACAATCAGTATGATTGCGACGGATCATGCACCCCATGCCGCACAGGAAAAAGCAAAAGGCCTTGCCGGAAGTTTGATGGGCGTTACCGGATTGGAAACCGCTTTTCCGGTGCTGTACATTTCGCTTGTAAAATCGGGTGTTATTTCACTCGAAAAACTCATTACGCTTTTGCATACCAATCCAAATGAGCGCTTTGGTTTACCTAGAGGTATACAGCTTGGAGAAAAAGCCAATTTAACGATCTTTGACTTACAGGAAGAATATGTGATTGATTCAAAATTATTTGAGTCTATGGGCAAAAGCACGCCTTTTAATGGCAGAAAAGTGCAGGGAAAATGTAAAATGACTATAGCAGACGGGAGGATAATATGGAAGGACAAGTCAATCGAAAAATAGTTCTTGAAAATGGAACAGAGTTTTTAGGATACGGATTCGGCGCCGAAAAAGAAACGGTTTGTGAAATTGTTTTTAATACGTCAATGGTAGGATATCAGGAAATTATCTCTGATCCTTCCTATACTTACCAGGCTGTGGTAATGACCTATCCGATTATAGGCAATTACGGTATTACAGATGAGGACTTTGAAACTAAAATTCCTACAATTGGTGCGTTGATTGTACGTGAATATAATGATTTTCCAAGCAATTTCCGTTATACCAAAACGCTTTCAGAAATTTTGGAGGAAAATAATATTCCCGGCGTGTTTGGCGTCGACACGCGTAAAATAGCGCGCATGATACGCGATACAGGCAGCCAGAAAGTGCTTATTACGGATAGCAGCACATCCTGTGAAAAGGCACTTGAAATTTTAAAAAATACCGAACTTAAAAAAGATATGGTTGCAAAAGTAAGCTGTAAAAAGAAATGGTATTCCAGAACAACCAATCATAAATACAATGTTGTGGCGGTAGACTGCGGTATTAAGCTAAATATTATCCGAAGCTTAAACAAAAGAGGCTGCAATGTGACGGTTGTACCTTATAACACAGATTATAAGGAAATCCTTTCTATACAGCCGGACGGCGTTTTTCTTTCCAACGGGCCGGGCGATCCGGAGTATGTGCCGGAGGTTATTGAGCTGGTACGGCATCTGCGCGGACAAATACCTATCTGCGGTATTTGTTTGGGACATCAGCTGATTAGTTTGGCGTATAATGCTAAAACTTATAAATTAAAGTTTGGACATCGCGGTGCAAATCATCCGGTAAAAAATTTAAAGACAGGGAAAATAGAAATCACAAGCCAAAACCACAGTTACGCAGTTGACTCTGATTCCGTTAAGGGGACAGATTTGGAAATTACCCATATCAATCTTCTGGATAACACCGTAGAAGGGGTTGAATGCAAAAAGGATAAAATCTTTTGTGTGCAGTATCATCCGGAAAGTGCGCCCGGACCGCAAGACAGTGGTTATTTGTTTGACGAATTTATTCAGATGATTGAGGAGATGAAAAACCATGCCTAAGAGAAACGATATTCATAAAATATTGGTTATTGGATCCGGTCCTATTGTTATCGGACAGGCGGCAGAGTTTGATTATGCCGGAACGCAGGCATGTCTTGCATTAAAAGAAGAAGGCTATGAAGTGGTGCTGGTCAATTCCAATCCGGCAACCATTATGACCGATACTTCTGTTGCGGATAAAATATATATGGAGCCTTTAACGCTGGAATATGTTGCAAAAATACTGCGTTACGAACGCCCGGATGCAATTTTGCCGGGAATAGGCGGTCAGACAGGCTTGAACCTTGCCATGCAGCTTGCAAAAAAAGGTGTATTACACGAATGTCAGACAGAACTTTTAGGAACTAGCGCAGAAAGCATTGAGCAAGCTGAAGACAGAGAGCTTTTTAAGGCGCTTTGCGAACGATTAGGAGAACCTGTTTTACCTTCGCTGATTGCGCATAGTACGGAGGAAGCAAAGCAAGCGGCTGAGGCTATTGGGTATCCGGTTGTTTTAAGACCTGCGTTTACGCTGGGCGGTACCGGCGGTGGTTTTGCTGATGATGTGCAGGAATTAGAGGAGATTATGAAAAATGCGTTAAAAATTTCTCCGGTACATCAGGTATTGGTTGAGAAAAGCATTAAAGGCTATAAAGAAATTGAATACGAAGTTATGCGGGATGCCAACGATACCGCTATTACAATTTGTAACATGGAAAATATAGATCCGGTTGGCGTACATACCGGCGATTCTATTGTGGTTGCACCCAGTCAGACGCTTACCAATAAAGAATACCAATTATTAAGAGATAGTGCACTTAAAATTATTCGCGCATTGAAAATTGAGGGCGGCTGCAATGTCCAATTTGCTTTAGACCCGCAGTCCTTTAACTATTATGTTATTGAAGTAAACCCGAGAGTTTCCAGATCCTCTGCCTTAGCATCTAAAGCAAGCGGTTATCCTATTGCACGTGTATCTGCCAAAATTTCAGTTGGTATGACGTTGGATGAAATTCAAATCGCTAATACGCCTGCTTGTTTTGAGCCTTCTCTTGATTATGTGGTTACGAAAATGGCACGCTTTCCGTTTGATAAGTTTGCACAGGCATCCAACCATTTAAGTACGCAAATGAAAGCAACCGGGGAAGTAATGAGCGTTGGAAGAACGATTGAAGAAAGCCTTTTAAAAGCAGTACGGTCGCTTGAAACCGGTGTTTGTCACTTATATATGAAGAAATTTGACACATTTACGCTCGAATCGCTCATTAACTATATCAAGACGGCAACAGATGATCGTATTTTTGCAATCGCACAGCTGGTGCGCTTGGGATGTGATATCGGAAGAATCTGCAATGCAACGCACATTGATATGCTTTTTTTAGAAAAAATAAAACGTATTGTAGATTTTGAGAACGAGCTTGCAAACAATCCTTTAGATACAAAAATCCTCTTTGAAGCGAAGCGTTTAGGATTTTGTGACGCTTATATTGCTAAGCTTTGGAATGTAACCGAAGATGAAGTATATCAACTTCGCATTAAGGCGGGTATTCGACCGGTTTATAAAATGATTGATACCTGTGCCAGCGAATTTGAAAGCTATATCCCTTATTTTTATTCTACCTATGAAGAAGAAAACGAGTCAATTGTGAGCGATAAAAAGAAAATTATTGTGTTGGGATCGGGACCAATTCGAATCGGTCAGGGCGTAGAATTTGACTACTCAACAGTACATGCGGTAACAACCATCAAGCGGCATGGATATGAAGCCATTATCATAAACAATAATCCGGAAACGGTTTCAACCGATTATACAACCAGCGATAAATTATATTTTGAGCCGCTCACGGTTGAAGACGTTATGAATATTGTCGAACTGGAAAAGCCAATCGGTGTGATCGCTTCTTTAGGCGGGCAGACGGCAATAAACTTGGCAGAACCACTGGAAAAGCGCGGCGTAAAAATTGTAGGCACGGATGTACAGGCAATTGAGCGTGCCGAAAACAGAGATTCGTTTGAAAAAATTATGGAACAGCTGAGAATTCCACAGCCGCCGGGCGTTGCGGTTACAAATATTGAAGACGGCGTAGCGGCTGCCAAAAAGATTGGATATCCTGTATTGGTTCGCCCATCTTATGTACTTGGCGGACGTGCAATGCGTATTGTTGCCAGTGAGGCAGCGCTGCGTGTTTATCTGGAGAGCGCGGCTACAGTCAATGAAGATAAGCCTGTTTTGGTGGATAAGTATATTATTGGCAAAGAAGTGGAAGTTGACGCGGTGTGTGATGGTACAGACGTTTTTGTCCCGGGCATCATGGAGCATGTTGAGCGAACGGGCGTGCATTCTGGCGATAGTATCAGCGTGTATCCTACTTTTAGTATTTCTGAAAAAGTGAAACAAACAATTCTGGATTATACCAAAAAATTAGGACTTGGTATTGGTATAGTCGGGTTATATAACATACAGTTTATTGTCGACAAGCATGAAAATGTATACGTTATAGAAGTAAATCCCCGATCTTCCAGAACGGTTCCTTTCTTATCCAAATCTACTGGATGGGCGCTCGCAGATATTGCAACGCTTACCATTTTAGGAAAAAGTTTAAAAGAGCAGGGAATCAATGAAATCTATCCTGCCGAGAAAAAGCGGTGGTATGTTAAAGTTCCGGCATTTTCTTTTTCTAAAATCAGTGGTTTGGATGCATATCTTTCGCCTGAAATGAAATCAACCGGTGAAGCCATTGGCTATGATAAAAAACTGACGCGTGCATTGTATAAGGCGCTCCAGTCTGCCGGTATGCATGTGGTAAATTACGGGACGATTTTTGTAACAATTGCAGATAAGGACAAGCAAGAGGCATTGCCACTAATCCGGCGTTTCTACGAGCTGGGCTTTAATATTGAAGCGACACATGGAACGGCAAAATTTTTAAGATCATACGGAATAAAAACGCGAGAAAAAGCAAAAATCAGCGAAGGGGATGAGGAGATTTTAGATTCCATTCGCAAAGGCTATGTAAGTTATGTTATAAACACAAGAGATCTTGACGCACAGGAGCAGGAGTCAGACGGCTACAAAATCAGGAGATGCGCAGTTGAAAACAATGTCACGATGTTTACTGCATTAGATACTGTTCGGGTTCTTTTAGATGTGCTAGAAGAAACCACCATATGTGTTTCTACTATAAATGAAGAGTAAGGAGGGGCTCGTTTTGTTTCAGGGAATCTACACAATTACAGAAAACAAACCGATTGTGGCGTCTATTTTTAAGATTCAGCTACAGGGCGATACGAAAGCGATTACGGCTCCGGGACAATTTGTGAATATCAAGCTGGACGGATTCTATTTAAGGCGTCCGATTTCTGTTTTTGATTATGATAATACCTCTATAACATTGATTTATAAGGTGGTCGGAAAAGGAACGGCGTACATGGCGCAGCTTGCGCCCGGCCAAAAATTAGATCTATTGGTGGGTTTAGGCAATGGGTTTGATACATCCAAAAGCGGAGAAAATCCGGTTGTTATAGGCGGCGGGGTCGGCGTACCGCCTATGTATGCGCTCGCGAAACAATTGATAGCAGAGGGTAAATCCGTAACAGCAATTTTGGGGTAAAACAACAAAAAAGAGGCTTTCTGCATTGAAGATTTTGAAAAAATAGGTGCAACTGTTTTGGTGGCAACAGCGGACGGCAGTATTGGAAAGCAAGGATTTGTAACGGCCGTTTTAAACGAGCTGGAAAATTATTCCTACTTTTATGCCTGCGGACCTGAGCCTATGCTTAAAGCAGTATGTGCTGAGAGCAAATCCTCCGGCGCATGTAGTTTTGAAGAAAGAATGGGATGCGGATTTGGTGCCTGCATGGGTTGCAGCTGCGAAACCAAATATGGAAACAAGCGAATTTGCAGAGATGGACCTGTGCTTGAAAAGGAGGAGATCATATGGTAGACACAAAAGTAAACCTTTGCGGCTTAGAGCTTTCAAATCCAATCATTCCGGCAAGCGGAACTTTCGGATACGGGTATGAATTTGCGGAACTTTATGATATAAATATTTTAGGCTCTTTC
>CALXJH010000080.1 GCA_944388555.1 uncultured Clostridia bacterium | reverse complement strand
AGGAGGTTACAATATAAAAGTGAGATGTAAAAAAACAAAGTGCTTTACAGCGGCGCACAAATGTATTATAATATATGTTAATGCACGATACGATATGACAAACAAAACAAGGAGGTGCTTCTCATGGCTTTTGACGCATCGGTCATCCGATGTTTAAACCAAGAATTACAAAACATGCTCATAGGCGCGCGGATTGATAAGATTTATCAGCCGCAGAAAGAAGAACTTCAGTTTTCCATACGGGGTGCAAACGGCACGGCAAGACTGCTGCTTTGCGCCGATCCGTCCTGTGCACGATTGCATTTAACCGAAACAAAATGTGAAAATCCTGCGTCGCCGCCTATGTTCTGTATGCTTTTGCGCAAGCATTTAAGCGGCGGGAAAATCACCGCTGTCGAGCAGCAGGGCTTTGAACGGATTGTCCTGATACACATTGAAAGCTATGATGAACTGGGGGATTTATCTGTCAAAAAGCTCATTATTGAAATCATGGGCAAGCAAAGCAATATTATTTTGGTCAATAAAGACGGAAAAATCATAGATTCCATCAAACGCATTGATATTTCGACCAGCTCGGTACGACAGATTCTGCCGGGGCTTACCTACCATTTCCCGCCGAACGACCGTTTAAACCCGCTGGAATTTGTACAGACGCAGCCGGATTTTCCCACGAAAACTCGGGACGGCGAAAAAGAGCTGCTTTCTACCTTTTCGGGGATCAGTCCACAACTGGCGCGGGAGATTCAGGCGGTGGGGTTTAAACCCATTATGCAGCGAATTCTGAACAAAGAATTTTCTCCCTGCCTGATTTACGCGCCCGACAAAAAAGAACCGGTAGATTTTGCAGCCATTACACCGGTTCAGTACGGTGCTTTTTACAGAATCGAGCCGATCCAAAGCATGAGCCAGGCGATCGATCAATTTTATGCACACAAAGCCAGAGCACTGCTTTTGAGCCGTTTATCGGCAGAGCTTGTCCATTTTGTGCGCAATAATATCGAACGCTGTGAGAAGAAACTGGGCATATTCGCACAGCAAATCAAGGATGCGTCCAAGCGCGAAAAGTATAAAATATACGGCGAATTACTCACCGCAAATTTGTATCGCATTTCATACGGCGATACCGAAATAACGGTGGAGAATTATTATCAGCCGGATACGCCGCCGCTGACCATTTCCTTAGATCCTTCGCTTTCGCCGGCAAAGAATGCACAGCGTTATTATACCCGCTACAACAAAGCAAAAACAGCAGAAGAGCAGGCTGTGATTCAGCAGAAAAAAACCGAAAAGGAGCTTACGTATTTAGAATCGGTTTTAGATGAAATTCTGCGTGCGGAAAGCCCGGCAGAAATTCTGGAAATTAAAGAAGAACTGAAAGATACCGGCTATCTGAAACGGGACAGGCAAACCAAAACGAAAAAAGCGCCTGCATCGGCGCCCCACCGCTTTACAATAGAGGGCTATACCGTCTATGTTGGTAAAAACAACCGGCAAAACGACCAGCTCACCTTAAAACTATCCCGCAGCCAAGATATCTGGCTGCACACCAAAAACATTCCGGGCTCGCATGTCATTATCCAAAAAAAAGACGGGGAAGAAATCCCCGACTCTGTCATTGTTGCCGCCGCCCGGCTGGCAGTTTTACATTCCAAAGCAAAGAACGCGTCCAAAACACCGGTAGACTACACACAGGTAAAGCATGTAAAAAAGCCTTCGGGCGCCAAACCCGGCATGGTCATTTACGACCATTACAACACGGTATATGTTTCACCGGAATAAACGGTTCTGCCGTCCTGCATATGGTTTTTAAAATAAAAAACGCCGTCTTTTTGGAGGCGGCAGAATTTTTTAATAAATGGTTGTATCAAAGTATTGCGAAAAAGAAATGCCCGCAATACTTTTTTTCTCGTAAATTTTCTTCAGGTTATCCACGCCAATCAGCAGCGACTGCGCCTCTATGCCGTTTTTAATAGAAAGCACGGCTTCTAAAAAGGCGGAAAGATGATCGCATGCGCGGATCATTTCGCCGTCGATTGGATCGAACGCGTCTTGATTATATATACGGCTAATGGTATCGCTGTTTGTTTTTTTGATTTCGCCGCTTTCACGGATTTTTGAGGAAAACTCATCCATTGTAAAATACTTAATTTCCGGAATCCATGCGTCGGGCATCAGCGGAAAAACAATTTCTTCCATCTGGCTCTGTTCAATGGATTTTAAAATTTCGTCAATGCCTTTGACGCCTTGCTTGATAGGGGAAATAATATCTCTTGTCAGCACTTCGGGCAAATCATGGAACAATCCGCCGAAAAAATTATTGACTCTGCGCTGCGTACAGCCGCCGATTTCTACCGTAAACAAATAGGACAAAACCGCAACCACCAGCGTATGCCCCATAACCGAAGTCTGCGGAATACGTGCGGTTGCCGTCCAACGCATCTGGAAGCGGAGCTGGCCGATAAGGTTTAGAAAATCTGTCAGCCGAGGATTCTGACTGAACACTTTTTTCCCGTCAAACCAAGGACAATGCGCCAGCTCGTCGTTTACTTCTTTGCGCGTATTTTCTATATTATAAAATCCAATATTGAGCGGATAGATAATATCAAATTCCCATTTGGTTGCCAGGTAGTGGGCATATTTAATAATGGCTTTTTCTTTCATGTAAAAAGACGAATCATGAAAGTAGCGATGAAAGCGTTCAGAAAATCCGCCCGGAATACAGCCGATACAGTCGGCAAGCTCGTCTTCCACCCAGGAATCAACCTGCATTCCCATCTGCGCTCTTATTTTGTAATAAATAGGCGGTTTGATATCGGTGAGAATAATACGATGCAGAAATTCAAAAATTAATCCTTCAATCAAGGCGTTAAAATCGAAAGTCTGTTCCTCCTGAGCCTGACACTTTGCGAGAATATACGCAAAGAAAATTTTATGCGCCTGTTTATCAATTTCCGCAAAGCCTGTAAACGGACGGATATGATCATTCCATCGCTGAATCACGGTTGCTTTGTGGATCAAATCGATCAGCTGCGGTTTCACCATTTCTTATTCCCCCTGTTTTTTCTACACTTTAATACTTAGTCTGTAAGCGCTCTGTTACAGCAACCCGTAAAAACGGAACCAGTTTTCCAAGAGCTTGCTCCACTGTCCCGTATGCGGGATATGTGCCGCAAGACCTGCGCCGTGCGCACCTTTCGGGAATATGTGCAGCTCTGCTTCTATATTTTTCGCGTGCAAAGCCGATACATAGCTCAGACTGTTTTGTACCGGTACGGTTTGATCCTCTATGGTATGCCAGATAAACGCCTTCGGGGTTTTGTCGTGAACGATATTGTGAGCGGAAAGCGCGTAGCGGGCCGGGCTGTACACGTCCTTATTTCCTAACAGCATATCTCCCGAACCGATATGGCCGAAATCATTTAAGGCAATCACCGGATAACAAAGGATCTGGAAATTCGGCAGTGCGTCTATTTTATCAATGTCGTCTGTTTTTTGTAAAACGTCCGGATAAGTCTCCTGGCATGTACAGGTCAGCGCAGCCAAATGTCCGCCTGCAGACGATCCCATAATCCCGACTTTATCTGCCGCAAGTCCCAGCTCTTTTGAAAGATGGCGTACCATCTGCACAGCTCTTCTTGCGTCGAGCAGCGGAAGCGGGTGTCTGTGCGGCGCTACACGGTATTGACAAACAAACGCGTCCATACCCAGACTGTTTAAAAACTCCGCATACCCTTTTCCCTCATGCTGTGCGCGCGTTGAATATCCACCGCCCGGCAGAATCACGACCGTTGCGTCTGTTTTTCTGTTTTCCGCCGGATAATACTCTAAAACCGGCGTTTCCTCACACATTCCAGGAACATTGTTCCAAAGTTCCATTGTTTTCATTTTAAATGCACTCCTTTTTCCACTAATTTTTGTTGCAGTTTTTCTACATCCAGCCGGCTAAAATCCTGTGTCATAGAAGCTGCCAGTCCTGCCGCCTCGCCGGTTACTGCGCAAACGGGGATCACGCGTGTGATATCCCACATAGAATCGGTAACCGAAATACATCTGCCAGCCGTAATCAGATTCGAATTTTTAGTCCCTATCAGCGTGCGGAAAGGGATATGATAGACCGGACCGCGTTTTCTCCAGTCGGAAACCATCCCAATGGTATCGGGAAAACGAACCCGGATTTCTTTGTCGTCCAGCGTATACCGGCCGCAAATCCGGCGTGTCATACGAATTTGCGGAATAGAGGCAATGGTAACGGGCACAAGCTGTGTTTGACCGCCGCGGCGGCGTTTCAAAATATCATCCAGCAAAAACTGATGGGAAAGCTGTACCATCTGACTCACCTCTTCCCCGTCCAGCCCCGAAAAACGTCTTTCTGTAAGCGGCTTAGGGGCTTTTTGTGTTTGTTTATATTCTTCCGGCACATCGCATGCACCCAATTGTCTCAGGTGCAAATTTCCGTCAGAGACAAAATAATACCACGCCGCAAGCACATTGCCTTGCTGAAACAAGGCGGTGTCTTCCTCTGCCAGCCAGCAGACGTCTGCGTCCCCGGTCGCGTCCACCACGCTCTGCACCGAAATGGCTTGCCGTCCGGATTTGTTTTCAATAATGAGATGTGAAATACGGTTTTCCTTTTTATGTGCCTGGCAAACGCTCGTGCCATAGAGGATGCGCACCCCTTCTTTTTGCAAAAGCTGTTCTGCCAAAACAGCAAAAATATGCGGATTATACTGTACCTGAAACCGCGGACCGTTTTTCCGTTCTTCTAAACTGCCGTTTTCCAGCCACGCCTTAGGATAATCCGCCTCTGCGCCGTATAAAACAGACAGCCGCAGGAGCTCTTCCGCAATGCCGAACGAAACCTGCGTCCCTTCTCCGTCACACAGCGGCAGATAGATGGTAACCAGTCCCGCTGTTGCAAGTCCGCCCAGCATAAACTGCTTTTCCAGCAAAATCACATCCGCGCCATTCCTTGCGGCAGACAACGCCGCGGCAATGCCGGCAATACCGCCGCCCG
This sequence comes from uncultured Clostridia bacterium, assembly GCA_944388555.1. Lineage (GTDB taxonomy): Bacteria > Bacillota > Clostridia > RGIG6154 > RGIG6154 > RGIG6154. The sequence goes on along the minus strand of CALXJH010000080.1, from coordinate 6,882 downwards.
CAACACAAACATCACAGTGATACGCAGTCGGAATTGAACGCTTTTCAAAAATCATTTCCATTCTACCTGATCTCCCCTCAAAGATTATATCCTATAAATATTTGTTTTTATTATTTTAACACAGTACCATTTAAAATGCAATCCATTTATAATCATTTTCGGAATATACCCCGGTTTCAGCCAAAGAACGCGTTTGCCTTCATTTTATGCCGCGGCGGAAGCGGTGAGGCGTTGTGCCCATAAGCTTTTTAAAGGCGCGGATATAAATATTGGTGTCGTGGAATCCGACCTGCTCTGCCACTTCCTCTAACGATAAATTTTCAAACAGCCGTTTTTTGACGCATGGATGCGGCATCGGGTTAAAAATTCATGCGGCGTTTCCCCCGTTCCCTGCTTAAAAATCCGAATAAAAGGATACGGACTGAAATTCATGGCGGATACGATGTCTGAAACAGAAATATCTTCCGCGTAATGTGCGGCAAGAAACGCTGCGCTTTTCGTCACCGCCGCATTACCGCCGGATCCATCGTCTTTTGGAAGGCCACGGCATAGACATCGTTTCTTTAGACTGCGACGGCATGATTGACGCCCTGATTCCTACCTGGATTCAAAATGGCGCCAACACCATGTTTCCGATTGAAGCAGGCACCTGGTACGGCAGTATAGCGCCCTGGCGTGAAAAATACGGACGGCAGATACGCGGCGTCGGCGGCATGCACAAAACGGTTTTCGCACAGGACTATACACAAGTTGACCGGGACATTGAGCGATTAAAGCCGCTCATTGCGCTGGGCGGATTTATCCCTTGTCCGGATCATCGGATTGCACCCGACGGAAAATGGGAAAACGTGCAGTATTATTGTGCGCGGATGCGCCGGATTTGCGGTTAATCCGTATCGCAAAGGATGTTTTTCGCATGTTTTCCTTTTGCTTTCTGTTATACCGGCAGACTGCGAACACAGCGCGGAAGAAAAAAGCAATAAAAAGATTGCTTTTTTGGCTGTTTTTGTGTATAATAAAAGTGTTGGATTAAAAAAACAAGGCTGATAAAACGAAAGGATATTCCATGCGCGTTTTTGACTTTGATAATACCATTTACGATGGGGAAAGTATGCTGGACTTTTACCTGTTCAGCATAAAATACAATCCGAAAGTAATCAAATATTTGTTTGCCGCCCTCTTTCATTTTGCAAAATACAAGCTGGGGCGGACCACCCTTGCCGATTTGGAGAAGGCAGGCGAAAAATACGCAGAGAATTATGCAAAAGAGTTCGATGACTTAGACAAGCTCGTGTCTGATTTCTGGGATAAGCATATGAAAAAACTCAAATCCTGGTATAAGCCGGAGCCGGAGGATGTGATTGTAACTGCCTCTTTTAACATTATTATGGATGAATTGTGCCGCAGACTCGGCATTGAAAATTGTATCTGTTCTGTGTTTAACCGGGAAACGCGGCAAGTGGAACATATCAATTTTCACACCAATAAAAAACAAGTTTTCCAGCAAATATTCGGGGAATCGGCAAAGGTAGACTCTTTTTATACAGACAATTCCTTTGACGCACCCATGATAGAAATTGCACAGCACGCATATATAGTAAAGGGAGATTCTATAAAAAGGGTGAAATAAAATGGAATGGAGAGAAAAAAACGCAATGCCGTATCTGACTTTCGGGGCGCTGGACGATCCGCGCTATGCGGCATTTTCATACGCCGTAACCACGCGGCACGGCGGTGTTTCGGAAGGCGAGAACCTGCGCTCTATGAACATGGGCACCCGGACGGGAGACCGATTGGAAAATGTGCAAAAAAACTATGCGCTTTTTTGCGATGCACTGGGCTATCCGGTAAAAAACGTTGTGCTGGCAAACCAGACGCATAGTCTGCATGTACGAAAGGTCACTGCCGATGACGCGGGCAAGGGGATTTTTAAACCGCGGGATTATACCGATGTAGACGCGCTTATAACCAATGAAAAAAATCTTGTGCTGTCCATCCATACGGCAGACTGTGTGCCGGTTACGCTCCTCGATCCGGTAAACAGCGCCGTTGGCAATGCACACTGCGGCTGGAAAGGCACATTCGGCGCTCTCTCTGCCATTACGCTTGAAGCAATGCGTGCCGCTTACGGCACAGAGCCGCAAAACGTAACGGCACTCATTGGGCCTTGTATTCACAAATGCTGCTATGAGGTATCTTTTGACCTGTATCAGCAGTTTTTGGAAACATTCCGGGATACATCTCTGATTTTTGAGAAAAACGGCCGCTATTATTTAGATTTGCCGGGCATCAACCGTAAAACACTGCACAGTGCAGGCGTACAGACCATTTTTGTATCCGACCTGTGTACTTGCTGCCATAAGCAGGACTTGTTTTCCCACCGCGGATTAGGTCCGGGACGCGGCGTCATGTCTACTTTTATTTCTATTAAGGACGATGAATAGAAAATGAACGTTTGTGATGCGTCCCGCCAATTTCACTCTGACTCTGAAAACGTTGACGCATTGACTCTGCAATTAGAAAAGGACGGATACGCCATCCAACGCTATCTAAGCGCAATAGGAGACGGATACTATGAAAGCCGCGTGCTTGACGCGAAAGGCAATTGTATAGAAATTACTGTTTAGGAGGATATAAAATGCTGGAAGAAGAAAAAATACGAGCGGGAATTTTGTTTAATCCCGCCGATCCGGAACTAAAAGCCATCAAACGAAAAACACATAATCTAAATGTAGATTATAATCAAACATATGAGGATGAAACAGAAAAACGATCCGCTATTCTTTCTGAAATAATCGGCGCATTTGGCGAAGGCGGTTTTATACAGGGGCCCATTGCTTTTCATTACGGACGGCATACAACCATCGGAAAGAATTTTTTTGCAAATTTTAATTTTACGGTACAGGATGATGCAGAGGTTAAAATCGGAGATAACTGTAATTTCGGTCCGAATGTAACCATCGTGACACCTCTGCATCCAATGCTTCCGAACGAACGTAAAAAAATGCTGTCCGCAAGCGGCGAGGAAAAGCATCTGTGCTACGCAAAACCCGTACATATCGGAAACGATTGCTGGTTTGGCGCTTCGGTAACGGTATGTCCCGGCGTAACCATTGGAAATAACTGTGTAATCGGCGCCGGCAGTGTGGTAACAAAAGATATTCCGGACAACAGCTTTGCCGCAGGCGTACCTTGTAAAGTGATTCGTACCCTGTCCGAAAGTGACAGCATGAAATTTAAGCCGCAAATACTGGCAGACAATCAGATCATTCCATAAGAATGCTCCGTCCAGCCAATCTCGACCCCCTGCACCACATACGATATTCCACATACAATAAAAGCACAGACTGCAGAATCCTCTGCATGCTGTGCTTTTTCTGTTTACGAAAATTTACTTTACAGATTCCGAAAACAAACGGCGCCAGTCTTTCAGCCGCCGTCCGGATTTGCGGCTTTAGAGTGCCTCAAAAACAGCCGCACTGTCCTATCCGCTCTCACATCCGGCAAGGGATTCTCCCGCTCTGCTTTTATTCATAGAGCGGCTTATAAGCGTTATAATACTGCGGCTTATATTCGATGGAACGGATCTTTTTTCCGCTTACGCCGAACTTGGGATTGTAGCCGAACAGGTTGATATAACGGTTCAGATCCGGCCGCTCTTTTCCCATCGCAATCATCACTTCGAGCAGGGCTTTGGTATCATCCACCGCACGGTGACTGTTCACAACCTTTCCCTGCAGGGCATAGGTTTCAATCGCGTTTTCCAGCCTGTGCGGATAAGCATGCCGGTCTTTATACACTGTAAGCGCATCTAACATTTTAAGTCCCTTTAAGCAGTCTGCCATGCCCGCCCGGTACAGAAAATAAAACAAATAATTCATATCAAACTGGGCGTTGTATGCAATCAGGAGGTTACGCTTCCCCTTTTGCAGCATCAATCGGAACTTTTCCGCGCTTTCCGCCGCGCATATTCCTTCTGCCTGCAGCATTTCCTGCGTAATACCGGTCAGCTCGGTGATGGCCGGCGGCAAAACTTTGCCCTGCGGCAATTGGATCAAATCGTCCATTTCATCGGTTATATGTATGCCGCCGTCTGAAACGCACCGGATCGCCGCAAGCTCAATGATCTGATCCTTCTGAAAATGCAGTCCCGTGGTTTCAGTATCTAAAAATAAAATCGAATCATAGTTCTGAAAAAGTGTTTCCATATATTTTTTATCCTTTTTTGTTTTATCATAGCATATTTTTTCATATTTTGCAACACGAAAATGAAAAACATTTTCAATTTTCTTGACTTTTTTCAGACTGTATGCTAAAATGAAAACAGTTTTCAAATTGGAGGAATGAAAATGGACTATAAAACCAAACAGCGGCAAGCCATTTTAGAATATATCCAACAACAAAAGAATCGATATGTAACGGTTAATGAACTGGCAAAAGCTTTTAAAGAAAAAAATATTGCAATCGGGCTTACTACCATCTACCGCCATCTGGAAAAATTAGAGGCCAACGGAATAATCCGCAAATATAATATCAGCGGCAGCAGCGCCGCCTGTTATAAAGCCATAGAAGAAGGCGACCGTTTTTTACTCAAATGTGAAACCTGCGGCAAGCTTGTCCGCTTCTCTTGTGAAGATTTGGAACGGCTGTATACGCATTTCAACCAGGCGCATAACTTTACCATCAACCCATATAAAACCGTTTTTTACGGAAAATGCAGCCGGTGCAGCGGATAAAAAACAAGCAAAAAAATAAGGAGCGCAAAAAGATGAAAAAATATTATTGGATTTTATTGCTTTGTCTGTGTGTTGGTCTTAGCGGCTGTTCGTCCGCAGCGCCGCAGGAATCCAAAGGATTATCTGTGGTTTCGGTTTCTTTTCCGGGCTATTCGTTTGCAAAGGAAGTTGCCGGATCGCTTGCGGAAGTAACGCTGCTTTTACCGACCGGCAGTGAAGCGCACAGCTATGAACCTACACCAAAAGACATTATAAAAATTCAAAACTGCGATGTATTTATATACGGCGGCGGGGAGTCGGAGCATTGGGTAAAGGAGGTGCTTTCCTCTCTGGATACGCCGATACAAACGGTTGCGATGACAGAATGTACCACCCTGCTTCCCGAGACACATGTGGAAGGAATGGAAGAAACAGAACACAGTCATGAAGAGGGCGCTATGGACGAACATGTCTGGACAGATCCGAACAATGCCATACAAATTACCAGCGCCATAACAGACGCGTTATGTGCCGTATCTCCCGATCATGAACAGACTTTCCGGCAGAACGCGGAAATTTATACACAAAAACTGAAGGATTTAGACGCGCAATTTGCTTCCCTTGTATCCCACGCGGCGCGCAGGGAAATCATTGTAGGCGACCGTTTCCCCTTCCTTTATATGGCAAACCGGTACGGACTTACCTACTATGCTGCCTTTCCGGGCTGTGCAGGGGAATCCGAACCGGGGGCTGCAACGGTTGCTTTTCTGATTGAAAAGGTACGGCAGGATAATATACCCGTTGTATTTTATACAGAGTTTTCAAACCAGAAGGTTGCCAAAACCATCTGCGAAGCAACCGGCGCAAAACCGCTGCTGCTTCATTCCTGTCACAACGTTTCCAAAAGCGATTTTGAACAGAATGTATCCTACTACACATTGATGCAAACCAATCTTGCACATTTAAAGGAGGCGTTAAGCTAATGCAGCTGCGCTGTAAAAATCTGACGCTTTCCTATGAAGGGAAACGCGTTTTATCGAATCTTTCGTTTGCTGTCAGCAAAGGGGACTATTTATGTATTGTCGGAGAGAACGGCTCGGGCAAAAGCACTTTAATCAAAGCCCTTTTAGGCTTAAAAAAGCCGGCAGAGGGAACCATTGAGCTGGCAGAAGGGCTGAAACACACAAAAATTGGCTATCTGCCGCAGCAGACGCCTGCACAGAAGGATTTTCCGGCAAGCGTTTCGGAGGTTGTGCTTTCCGGCTGTTTAAATAGCTGCGGCCTGTTTCCTTTTTATCGGAAAAGCCATAAACAAAAAGCCGCCCGCGCTATGAACAGTCTTGGGATTTATCATCTGAAAAACGCATGTTACCGCAATCTTTCGGGCGGACAGCAGCAGCGCGTTCTGCTTTGCCGCGCGCTTTGCGCCGCAGAAGAGATGCTTCTTTTAGACGAACCGGTCACCGGATTAGATCCGGTTGCGAGCCAGGAAATGTATGCCGTCATCCGGGACGTAAACAAGCGCGGAACCACGATTATTATGGTTTCCCACGATATTGCACACGCCATTAAAAATGCGTCGCATATTCTGCACTTAACCGAATCAGACAGCTTTTTCGGAAAAACCGAAGCCTATTTGCAGTCGGCGCAGTTTAAAAACTTCTGGGAGGGGAAAATTCGATGATCGAAATGCTGAGTTATCCATTTATGCAGCGTGCGCTGATCGGCGGTCTTTTTGTTTCTCTCTGCGCGGCGCTTCTTGGCGTTAGCCTTGTACTGAAGCGATATTCTATGATCGGAGACGGCCTTTCCCATGTGGGCTTCGGCGCGCTGGCGATTGCAACCGCACTCAATGCCGCCCCGCTCTTAGTTTCCCTGCCGATTGTACTGCTGTTTGCGTTTTTTCTGCTGCGTATCAGCGAAAACAGCCAAATCAAAGGGGATGCTGCCATTGCCATTATTTCTTCGGGGGCACTGGCGGTCGGCGTCATTGTGGTGTCCCTTACAAAAGGCATGAATACCGACCTGAACAATTTTTTGTTTGGCAGTATTCTTGCAATGGATACCGCCGACGTGCTTTTTTCCACGCTTTTGTCTTTCATAGTGATTGTGCTGTTTCTCTGCTTTTATCACAAAATTTTTGCCGTTACGTTTGACGAAACATTTG
>CALXJH010000079.1 GCA_944388555.1 uncultured Clostridia bacterium | reverse complement strand
TCCATATTGTTTTACTTTTTCCTCTACGTCTTTTAAAAATGTTTCTAAAGAAAAAGGTTTTTCTGGTAAATAAATCAAATGTGGTGCCGGCGAAGAAGAAGTTCTTGCCAAAGCGGATGCAGCGGTCAGCCAACCGGCATTTCTTCCCATAAGTTCTATAATCAAAACAGAATTCAGACAATAAACAGAAGCGTCTATGGATGCTTCCCGTACGGTTGAAGCAATGTATTTGGCAGCCGAACCAAAACCGGGGGTATGATCTGTCACGGGTAAGTCATTATCTACCGTTTTCGGAACGCCCATAATTTTTATATCTATATTATTTTGCACAGCATAATCATTTAATTTATCGACTGTGTCCATAGAATCATTACCGCCGATATAGAAAAAATAACCAACATTCCATTTTTGAAAAATAGAAAAAATTTGCACGTATACAGCAGGATTTTCCTGTATATCCGGTAATTTATAGCGGCAGGAGCCTAAAAAGGAAGAAGGTGTTTGAATTAAAAGAGAAAGCATTTGCGTATTTTTAAACTTTTCTTCTAAATGCAAGAAATTTTCTTTTAAAATACCTTCAATACCATTGACAGCACCATAAATATGCGCAATCTGCGGTGTATTGAGGCAGGCTTTGATAATGCCCGCAAGAGAGGCGTTGATGGCGGCGGTTGGGCCTCCGGACTGTCCAATAATACAATTTTTCATATGCGTTCTCCATTTCTGTTTTATTTATAGAATTTTATAATATTAGATTGTTTTTTTTCATTTTATCTATTTACAATTGGCGTATATTATTATATAATGAAAAGGAAAATACCTCCTTTTTCATTATACCACAAAATAAAAAGAAAGGAAAGAATAAAATGAAAAAATATACACCTATTTGTGCAAATTTTCCACATTTTTTACATGGAGGAGATTATAATCCAGAACAATGGATACAAACACCCGAAATTTGGGAAACGGACATGAAACTAATGAAAGAAGCAAACTGCAATGAAATGACGGTTGGTATTTTTTCATGGGCAGAAATAGAAAAAGAAGAAGGAAAATTTGATTTTTCGTGGCTGGATACAATAATGGACAAAATTTATGAAAATGGAGGCAGAGTTATTTTAGCAACCCCAAGCGGCGCAAGACCACAGTGGTTAGCAGAAAAATATCCGGAAGTACTTAGAGTGCTGCCGAATAAACAACGGATCGAATGCGGATACCGACACAATCATTGTTATACATCTCCGATTTATCGTGAAAAAGTAAGAATCATAAACGAGATGCTTGCGGAACGTTATGCCAAACATCCCGCTCTTGCCGGGTGGCATCTATCCAATGAGTACAATGGCGCGTGTTATTGTTCGTTATGTACAGAAAAGTTTCAGGAATGGCTGCGGGAAAAATACAGTAACGATATTGAAAAATTAAATCATGCCTGGTGGACGCGGTTCTGGAGTCATCGTTATGATAAGTTTGAACAAATCAATCCGCCGAAAGAAAGTGAAATGGGCGGCGAAGGCGGCACAAACGGTTTAAATTTAGATTGGAAACGATTCGTATCGGATCAGACAATTGATTTTGCACAAAAAGAAGCGGAAAGCATAAGAAAATATTCAGATAAAGCCATTACAACCAATTGTCTGGGAATTTATGCGGGGTATGATCACCGAAAAATGGCGAAATGTTTGGATGTTTATTCTAATGATTTTTATCCGGCCTGGTTTAAAGGAACGGAAGCAGAAGCAAAGGCAGTGGCATTTGTTTGTGCACTATGCAGAGGTATGAAAGACGGTAAACCGTTTATGGTTATGGAAAGTGCGCCTGGCATCAATATCTGGGGGATGAATTTTAGGAAAATAAAAACGACAGGACAACAAATATTAGAAGCATTCTTATATATTGCAAACGGCGCAGATACATTACAGTATTTTCAGTGGAGAAAAGGAAGAGGATCCGGAGAAAAATTTCACGGTGCTGTTGTAGATCACTACGGAGGAACAGATAACAGGGTATTTCAGACGGTAAAAAAAATAGGAAGCTACTTAAAAAAAATGGATGGAGTTATAGGAACAGGGATTGAAGCACAGGTTGCGATTACCTATGATTATGATACCAGATGGGCATTGGACGGCGAAGCGGAGATAAAATGGAGCAGTAGAAAAAATGGATATCAGAAAATGACGAACGCTTTTTTCTATGCGCTTTGGGAACAAAATATAGCGGCTGATATTATTGGTTATGACACAGATTTTTCAAAATATAAGATTGTATGTTTGCCTGTACCTTATTTAATGGACGAAAAAATTGCTACAAAAATTAAAACGTATGTAGAAAAAGGCGGAACAATCATTGCCACATATTTAACTGCTGTGGCAAATGATACGGATTTATGTTATTTAGGCGGTGTACCCGGTGCAGGATTAAGAGAATTGTTTGGGTTGCGGGTAGATGAAGTGGATAATTACGAAGAAGAAGGCTGCGTATATCAAAATCATGTACAGTACCAGGGCAAGGAGTATCCGGTAGAATCCATCGCTGAAGAAATTATAGCCGAGGGAGCAACGCCGCTTGCATGGTATCAGCAAGGGGAACACAAAGGGAATCCTGCGGTTTTAGAAAATAGATACGGAAAAGGAAAAGCGTATTATATTGGATTTGCGGGCAATGATACATTTTTATATGATTTTATGAAAACGCTTTTGCAGCAAACAAATATGCATCCTGATTCCGAATTTACCGCCCAAAAGGGTGTACATATCATGCATCGCCAGGGAGATGGACAGCATTACTATTTTGTCCTAAATTGTACAGACGACACAAAAGAAGTTACATTACACAAAAAACTTTGGAATTTACTAGAAGAAAAAGAAGAAACCGGTGTTATGAAATTAGCACCCTGCGGTGTGAAAATTTATTACGAACAGAAAAAGGAAAATTGATAAAAGCACATTTATACAAACGGAAAAAGACCGCAGAATGAAAGTAAACACAAAAAAAGAACGGTATATTTTTTGATTTTTGCAAGTATTAGAAAAAATAAACAAAGGACACAGAATGTTTTAACATTCGGTGTCCTTGCTTTTTCCACAATTACGTTCTGGTGTTTTTTATCTATAGTGATAGCGATTGAGAAAAAAATAATCTTCTTTTTGTGGGATTCCGGGTGTCGAACATTTCTCTATCGTTTTAAATGACAGTGGATTAAAAGTCATTTTAAGATTCGTCTTGAATGGTAAAAGAACAGGGCAAGCTGCCGGTGGTCAATACGGCAGCAATTTCTTTTGCCGTTTTTTCGGTAAAATAACCGGTAATTATAATCTTATCTGCATCGATCTGCTCTGTTACAAAAGGAACAGAATAAACCATATCGTCAATCAAAATCGCAATATAATTTTGATTATTTGGTTTTTGTGCAATTTTTTTACTTTCTGTTGCCAAAATTTGTTGTCCTTCCGGCGTAAGAATAATTTCTACATAATGCTGTAATATACCACTCTGTGTTAAATCATCATAGCAGGCATAAGCGTTTTGAATATGGCTTTTATCTAAAATGGTGTTGCCTTCACTATCATCTAAATGCAGATAACCCTCTACAATGCAATTTTCAATATCTGATTTTTCCACGCTATCTTTTGGTACAGAAACAATAATATCTCCGTCATAGATACTTAATGTATATTGATCTATTCCCGCATTTTTTAAACGTATGCTGATGGTTGAAGCTGCAACAGAAAGTGTTTGCGCGTCTAATGTTTCTGAAGGAGACAATATAAAATCAACAAGATCTGCATCGTCTATGTAAATGGTTTTGGTTGTTTCTTCCCACTCCACAATTTTTCCAAAAGTTTGTGCAATGTAGCGAAGCGGAACGTATGTGCGTCCATCTAAATTAAACGGCCGCATATCTTCCGCATAGCTTGTTTTGTCTTTTCCATTCACAACAATTTTATAATCGTCATAAACAACCGAGATCCATTCTGTAATGGGCGCAGCAAAAACAGCTGTCGACAAAACAATACCAATAATCATACCAATTAAAATACCCTGCAGTCTATTTTTCATTTGCTGCACCTCCTGGTTTTTATTATAAACAAACACACAAGATTTGTCAAATAAAAAAAGAAAAAGGAAAAATAAAATGAAAAGTGAAAAACAAATAAAAAAAATCATAAAAAAGAAAGAAAAATGGGATTTATACTTGTTTAATTTTTGTATCTATGTTATACTATTTTTGAAAGAGTTATATTTTAAATAGTAGAAAAGCAGGAATTAAAGAAAAAGGTGATAAATTACCATGAATATTTCGCATTTAAAATATGCGCTGGAAGTGGAAAAAACAGGCTCTATTTCCCGCGCAGCAGATGCGCTTTATATGTCCCAGCCGCATCTTAGCAAAGCAATCCGCGATCTTGAAGAAAATATGGGGATAACCATTTTTTCCAGAACGCCGCAGGGAGCCGTTCCCACAAAGCGCGGCAAAGATTTTCTTGAGTATGCCAAAAATATTATAGCACAGATAGATGAAATGGAGTCTATGTATAAAAGTGCGGCAGAAGATAAACAGAAATTTGACATTTGTGTTCCCCGAGCAAGCTATATTGCTTCCGCGTTTATTGAGTTTGTTAAAAAATTTGATTTTAAAGACCCATTAGATATCAATTACAGGGAAACAAATTCAATGGAAACGATAAATAATGTTTCGATAGGGACCAATAATCTTGGAATTATACGCTATCAGGTCATTTTTGAACAATATTTTCTGAACGCGCTGGAAGAACGTATGCTCAAATATACTCCTATATGGGAATTTGAGTATTTGGCGCTTATGTCTAAAGATAACTCGCTGGCAAGAGAAAAAGAAATTGATTACTCTGAATTGCGCACATGCATTGAAATAGAACACGGCGATGTCAGCGTTCCTGCTCTGCCCATCGCAAAGGCACGGGAAATGGCAAAACTGGAAGAAGAAAAAAAGAAAATTTCTATTTATGAAAGAGCAAGCCAATTTGAACTGCTGCGCCGTATTCCGTCTACTTTTATGTGGGTATCTCCCATGCCGGCAGACCTATTAGAACATCTTGGATTGGTGCAAAAAAAATGTAATATGGCCAAAAACAAATATAAAGATATTCTGATATACAGAAAAGGGCATCATCTTACTAAATATGATAAAGAATTCGTTGAAATCCTAAATGATATGATTCAAAAAGTTTCAGAAGAAAAAACTGTCTAAAACAGGGGGAAAAAGGGGTATATCGGTATTTATATACCGGTATGCTTTTTTTGTATCTACACTTTTAAGAAAAATTGTGTTATCTTATAGTTGTCAGGAAATATAGCATGTTTCCCAATTTAAAAGATTACATATAGAGTAAAACAAACAAAGAATGAGGAGGAATATTTATGGCAAGATTTACATTACCCAGAGACTTATATCATGGAAAAGGCGCTTTGGAAGAATTAAAAAATTTAAAAGGAACAAAAGCAATTGTTGTTGTCGGCGGCGGCAGCATGAAACGTTTTGGCTTCTTGGATAAAGTTTGTGATTATTTAAAAGAAGCCGGAATGGAAGTTAAGCTTTTTGAAGGCGTTGAGTCCGATCCTTCTGTTGAAACGGTTATGAAAGGCGCAGCAGTAATGCGCGAATTTCAGCCGGATTGGATTGTTGCAATCGGCGGCGGTTCTCCGATCGATGCAGCAAAAGAAATGTGGGCATTCTATGAATATCCGGATGTTACATTTGAAGAACTCTGCATCCCGTTTAATTTCCCGACCTTACGTACGAAAGCAAAATTCTGTGCAATTCCGTCTACTTCCGGTACTGCAACAGAAGTTACCGCTTTTTCAGTAATCACTGATTATAAAAAAGGAATTAAATATCCTTTAGCTGACTTTAATATTACACCGGATGTTGCCATTGTTGATCCGTCGTTAGCTGAAACAATGCCGCAGAAATTAACAGCACATACCGGTATGGATGCAATGACACATGCAATTGAAGCGTATGTTTCCACCTTGCATTGTGATTACACAGATCCGCTTGCATTACATGCAATTAAAATGATTCATGAAGATTTAGTAAAATCTTACAATGGAGATATGG
>CALXJH010000078.1 GCA_944388555.1 uncultured Clostridia bacterium | reverse complement strand
AGACCCGTTATTGGTCAGCTCGCCAATGTTGTTCGTGCTGAAATTGAAAATATCCTGGAAGAAAAAACCAGTGCAATTGCAAAAAATGAACGCAGCTTAAAACTTAAAGCTGAAACTTTAGATGTGACTGTTCCCGGAAAAAAGCCTTTAAAAGGCGGCAGACATCCTTTAGCCATTATAAAAGAAGAACTATGTGATATTTTGATGTCTATGGGATTTTCAGTAGAAGAAGGACCGGACGTTGAATTAGATTACTATAATTTCGAAGCGTTAAATATCCCAAAAGGGCACCCAGCACGTGATACACAGGACACTTTTTATATCGACGAGGATGTTGTTTTAAGAACCCAAACTTCGCCTGTACAAATCCGTGTCATGGAAAATAAAAAGCCTCCCATACGTATTGTGGCACCTGGTATGGTTTACCGTTCTGACACTGCCGACGCTACGCATTCACCAATCTTCCACCAGATGGAAGGATTGATTGTGGATAAAGGTATTACCATGGCAGATCTCAAAGGAACATTAGCAGAAATTTGCAAACTATTATACGGTCCCGAAACCAAAATTCGTTTTCGTCCGCATCATTTCCCATTTACTGAACCAAGCGCTGAGGTAGACGTATCCTGCTTTGTATGCGGCGGAAAAGGATGTCGCGTATGCAAAGGTGAAGGCTGGATTGAAATTTTAGGTGCCGGTATGGTACATCCTAAAGTATTAGAAACTTGTGACATTGATCCAGATGTATATAGCGGGTTTGCCTTTGGTATCGGCTTGGAACGTGTTGCAATGCGAAAATACGATATTGATGACATACGATTGTTTTATGAAAATGACATTCGGTTTTTAAAACAATTTTAGGAGGCGTAACAAATGAAATTACCACGCAGTTGGCTGAAAGATTATGTTGATATAGATGTAACCAGCAAAGAATTAGCAGACGCTATGACAATGTCTGGTTCTATGGTTGAAGGAATCGAAAATTTCGGTACAGAAATACAGAATGTAAAAACAGGACAAATTACAAAAATTGAAAAGCATCCCGATGCAGACCGTATGGTAGTATGTCAAGTAGATATTGGATCTGAAACATTACAGATCGTCACGGCTGCAACCAATGTACATGAAGGAGATATTGTGCCTGTAGCTCTAAATGGTGCAAAACTTCCAGGCGGCATTAAAATCAAAACCACCAAATTACGCGGTGTTCCGTCTTATGGCATGTTTTGTTCTGTAGCCGAACTGAATATTACTGTACACGATTATCCTAACGCAATTGAGGATGGTATTTTGATTTTAGAGCCATCCACACCGATTGGCGTAGATATTCGGGATATTCTGGGTTTAGGTGATGATATTTTTGAATTTGAGATTACTTCTAACCGTCCAGATTGTTTAAGTGCAATGGGGTTAGCCCGTGAAGCCGCTGTTACGCTGCGCAAAAATTTTAAAAAACCCGTTCTTCCCGAGGAAAACACCGAGGGAAAGGCAGGCGATATTGTTAAAATAACGGTTGAAGCACCAGATCTTTGTCCGCGTTACTGTGCCAAAATTGTAAAAAATGTAAAGATCGAACCTTCTCCGGCATGGCTGCGTAATCGACTTCGCGCCTGTGGTGTCCATCCCATCAACAATATTGTCGATATTACAAACTATGTTATGTTAGAATACGGTCAACCGATGCACGCTTTTGACATGCGTCATTTGGAAGGAAAACAGATTGTTGTTAAATGTGCAAGTGAAGGGGAGGAATTTATTACCTTAGACGGACAAAAACGTATTTTAGCCGGCGATATGCTCATGATTTGTGATGGCAAAAAACCGGTTGGTATTGCAGGTGTTATGGGTGGCGAAAACTCAGAAATTAAAGATGATACCACTGAAATCCTTTTTGAAGGTGCTAACTTTAATTATAGCTCTATTCGCCAAACTGCCAAAACTCTGGGCCTGCGCACAGAAGCATCATCCAGATTTGATAAAGGCTTAGACCCTGCACTTGCATCTGCTTCTGTACAAAGAGCATGCGAATTGGTACAGCTCCTTCATGCCGGCGATGTTGTCGACGGAATGATTGATGTAAACCACGCATCCATGGAAAAAAGAAAAATGGATTTTGATCCGGATCAAATTAACCGTTTCTTAGGAATTGATGTATCAGAAGACTATATGAAGGACATACTTAAAAGGTTAGAATTTGACTTTGATGAAAACGGAAAACTCCTTGTTCCAACTTTCCGCGATGAAATTCAAAGAATGCCGGATGTAGCAGAAGAAATTGTACGTTTTTATGGTTATGACAATATGCCTGCTACCATTATGCGCGGCACGGTATTACCATTTGCAAAGACTCCGTCACAGAAGGCAGAAGCGCAAATTCGGAAAACTTTATCAGAGAGCGGTTATTATGAAGCCTTAACTTATACCTTCATGTCACCAACGGAATTAGACCGAATTTTCTTACCACAAGATTCTAAGGAAAGAGATGCTGTAAAGATCAGCAACCCGCTTGGCGAAGACACCAGCATGATGCGCACAACCATTCTTCCATCTATGCTCAATGCGCTGGCTCTAAATTACAACAGAAGAAATCCGGCTGCAAGACTATATGAAATCGGTAAGGTATTCATAAAAACCGGAAAAAAACTGCCGGACGAACCTAAAAAAGTTGTGATTGGCGCCTATGGCGACTGCGATTTTTATTCTGTTAAAGGTGATATAGAAGTTTTGCTTGCAAGCCTGCATATCCACGGCGTTACCTATGAAGCTTGTACGCAAAAACAGGCTTTCCATCCTGGACGCTGCGCTTTAATATATGCAAACGAAGAAAAAATTGGTGTGTTTGGGGAGATACATCCTCAAGTTTTAGAAAATTACGAAATTGGAACAAAAGCATATGTTGCTGTTTTGGATCTTGGTAAAATGCTGGCGCATATAGTGGACACCATTTCTTATAAAAAATTGCCTAAATTCCCATCTGTTGATCGCGATTTGGCCATTTTATGCAAAGATGAGATCCCTGTAGGACATTTAGAGAAAACTATTATAGAATATGGTGGAAAAATTTTAGAAGATGTGCAGCTTTTTGATATCTATAAAGGCAAACAAATTCCGGAAAATTGTAAGAGCGTTGCTTTTTCAATCAAGTTCCGAGCACAAGACAGAACACTCACTGATGATGAAGTGCACAAAGTATTCCAAAAAATTGTAGATAAATTAGGCGAAGAATACGGAGCAGAACTCCGTCTGTCGTAACGCTGATATACAGAAAGGGAACGGTATAATATGGACAAGAACAACGAAACTATGAAATTTACAGTTGGCTTGGATTCAAACAAACAAGCCCGTGAAATTATGGACGCTGTTTATAGTGCACTGATGGAAAAAGGATACAACCCCATTAGCCAGATCGTCGGATATATTCTATCCGGGGATCCGTCCTATATAACCGGTTACAATAATGCAAGAGGACTTATCACCCGATTAGAGCGTGATGAACTGTTAGAAGAAATCGTAAAATACTATTTGGGACAAAACTAAAGGCATATCTTTATGAAAAATTCTGTTCGTACCGTAAGCAACATATTTTTTATTATATTCTTTTCTAAGCTTTTAGGACAAGTCCGCGAAATGATGATCGCGAGCAATTATGGCACAGGCATGGAAGCAAATGCTTTTCTTACTGCGACGCAAATTCCCTTGAATTTTTTTGACATTATTTTAGGTGCCGCTATTGTTTCCGCATTTGTCCCTGTTTTTAATACCTACTACAAAGAAGGCGGGCTTGCACTTGCAAACCGATTTACCGATCATTTTGTGGGATGTATTACAGTTATTTCCGTTATCATTTCTGCAATAGGTGTCCTATTTTCAGCTTCTATTGTTGCTTTAATGGCGAAAGGTTTTGACACGGCTACAGCTGCGCTAACTGCAAAATTACTCAGGATTTTATTTCCTGCCATGCTGTTTACCGCAGTTGCATATGCATACGCCGGCGTTTTACAGTCGCTGGGCGAGTTTAAGGCACCTGCGGCAATGAGCATTGTTTCAAACGGAGTTACAATCTTATATCTTCTTTTATTTCAAAACAAATTTGGCGTATACGGGCTTGCTTGTTCCATGCTGGCAGGCTGGATGCTGCAGCTTGTTTTACTTATTCCTTACTTAATTAAATTTAAATTTCGTTTTGGATTCAAGCTAAACTTTGCGCATCCCGGTATGAAAAAAGTGTATATTCTTGCTTTGCCAATTTTGCTCAGTTCGTGGGTACAGCCCTTAAACGTTCTTTTTAATACCTATCTTGCATCTTTTTTAAACAACGGTGAAGCTGTTTCGGCAATAAACTATGCAAACAAGCTCTATTTAATCATAGCAAGTGTTTTTACAGTTGCTATAACCAATTTAATTTTACCGGAACTTTCCCGCATGTTTGTATCAAGGCAAGAAAAAGAGGCTGGATTGGTAATTGCAAATGCTTTAAAAGCAACAACGCTTTTTATTCTTCCGGTCATGGTTTTGTTTATTATCCTTTCAAAACCCATTGTGGAAGTTATCTATAAGAGCGGAAGCTTTGATGATCATTCTGTTTATTTAACTTCGACCGCTCTTGCGTTTTACAGCATAGGAATGTTAGGTTACAGTTGGCAGGAAGTTTTAAATAAAAGTTTTTATGCTATGCAAAAATCAAAAATACCTATGCAAACTGCATTTGTGACAATTATCATAAATATGCTCTTAAGCATTAGCTTGTTTAGAATCATAGGGATTGGCGGACTTGCGTTATCTGCAGCTTGCGCGGCTACGACAGGTGGAATTGTTTTGTTTATACGTATACGTAAACAAAATCTGTTTATACCTGTTCGGCAGATAATGATTGTACTGTTAAAAGCTTTTCTTTCCGCTTTTATCGCTGGCTGTTTTGCATATTTCTCTTATATGCTTTTGGAGCCATATGCGCAAACCAGATGGACGCAGCTTATAGTTTGCGGTTTAATCGCGGTAATCGCTATTTTAATCTATGTGACGCTTTTGGTTTTCATGCGTTGTGAAGAAATATACAGTATTAAACTTATTTTTAAAAAGGAAGAAGGAGGAAAAAACAATTGAATAGTGTGATCATATCATTTTTCCTTTCTATAATTCTGAACGTTAAAGTATGGCTTGAAAAACAATACGCAAGCAGCTTTTTCTGTCAACTGTTTGAAAAGTTCGCTGCGCGTTTTGATACTTCATATAAAAATAGTAAAATTATCAACATGATTGCGGCATCGGAAAATTCTGACGCCTTATACACACAGCGTTTTGGAAATATTTCAAAAAATATACGTAAGTTTTTTTCGCGTTTTTTTGCATTTTTTAGTGTCTCTGCTCAAAACAGCAGATTTATTTATGGACTTGAAAAATTTTCAATGCAGCTATTCTTTATTCCGCTGCGTGCATTTTCTATTTCATTTTTATCGATAGCAGCGTTTTCTGCCCTGCGTATTTTATGGAGTAATGACAGTAAAATATCATGGTTACTAACATTTATATGCTTTGCAGCAGGTATTATATTATTTTTTATCAAAAATAGTTTGTC
>CALXJH010000077.1 GCA_944388555.1 uncultured Clostridia bacterium | reverse complement strand
GGATTGTGCAGAATCTGCCGCCGTATCCGCCCCAGCTATCGCACGCTGCGCATCTAAAATGAGAGAGGTTAAAATCGGATAGTTGGTATCTGCTGCAACCCCATCCGTTCCGTTTCCTTCAAGAACTGAAAAAACCAATTCATTTGTGGTCAGCGCTGTACCGTCTTCTGCTACAATCGTGGTTCTGATTTCCAGCTCTCCAGCAACGCCATGCATGCTGTTTTTCATTCTGTAGCGCGCTGTTTTTCCGTTAATTACGCCACTGTCTGTTATCTTTTCTCCATCCGCTCTTGTTGCGGTAATAACAAAGGCGGCACCGGTCAAATCTTCATCCGCATAATAAACCAACTCATAGGCGTTCACGTCGTCTGCAATCAGAGGAACGTTTACCACCGTATGAAACTTTTTAGCGGGAACTATAAATTCCTTTTTCATTCTTATCATCTCCATTTCTGGCTCTGTTTTTATCTTTTGTTCTCTCCATTTTTAAAACGGCGGTCCCGCACCTTTGTGCAAGTGCTTCATACGTCTACTTTGTTGTTTTACTTTTTTTAAGTTTTTAAGCATTCTCACCATTTGTTGCCTCCTTTCTCGTTTTTAACTTCTCAAGTTAATTTTTCTTGAAAAAAATATCCTCAGGTCTCTTTAAATGCAGCACTTCTGCAATTCTTTTCGCCTCCATGGACTTGAATGCTCCCCGCTTCATTTTCCACAAAAACGCGGCCTCAGACATTTTAATCTTCTGGCAAAACACTGTTCGTGTAAATCCGTTCTTCTGAATTTCTTTTTCTAAAAGCTCCACGTTCACCATGCTCGTTTCTCTCCTTTCTTTGACTTTATGCGTTAATAATAGCACACTTTTATTAACTTGTCAAGTTATTTTTTCCAAAAAATGCTTGACTTTTTTAACTTAATATGTTAATATCAGCATAAGAGGTGATCAAATGACTGTCGGAGAAAGAATAAGAGCGGCACGTGAGCACAAAGGTATGACACAAGAAGACGTTGCCAAAAAAATTGGTGTTGCAACGCAAACAATTCACAAGTATGAAACCGGAATAGTAACGAATATTCCGTTAGAAAGAATAGAAGCCATTGCAGCTTATTTGGAAGTTACCCCTTCTTATCTTATGGGATGGAATACAATTGCTGATTCTACATCCTCTACGCGTACGACCGCGGCCCCCCTCAAGCCGAAAAAAATCCCCATTCTTGGCGAAATTGCCTGCGGAAAACCAATTTTTGCAACGGAAAACCGAGAAAATTATTTAGAAATTCGCTCTGATTTAAGGGCAGATTTTTGTCTGGTTGCAAAAGGGGATAGTATGATTGGCGCCCGTATATTAGATGGAGATATTGTTTTTATCCGAAAACAAGAAGCCGTAAACAACGGCGAAATTGCCGCTGTTATCATTGAAGACGAAGCAACCCTCAAACGTGTATACTATTATCCGGAGCAAGGCAAGCTTATACTGCAGGCAGAAAATCCCAAGTACGAACCCTTTGTTTATTTGGGAGAAGAACTGAATCAAATTAAAATTTTAGGAAAAGCAGTCGCCTTTCAAAGCAACATCAGATAATGGCCACATAGACCCTTTTATTTCTCTGTCAGTTCAGTGCCAGCATAGATTAAAAACTAAAAATATATAGTAGGAGGCGATTTTATTTGCTTACCACTGTTAATTCAAGTGAAACCGCCCTTGGTTATTGAGCTTGGCTCTACCAGAATCAAAGCCGTACGCATTGAACAATCCACCGTGTACTTGAAACAGGCACATATGACTGAGAAAACAAAGTGCAAAACGGATGTTTTACCTATGCTCTTACAGATGTTTGGGCGGGCATACAAAGTGCAGTTTCATCTCTCATGGGAAAATTTAAACAACACTACGGCATCGTTTTAACTCAAGTCGGCGCCATCGGCATTTCCGCTATGATGCACGGATACTTGGCCTTTTATAATGAAGAACAACAACTGGCTGAATTCCGGACACGGCGAAATACTACCACCGCAGCGGCAGCAGAGCAGCTATCTGAAGAATTTTGTTTTAACATTCCTCAGCCCTGGAGCATCGCACATTTATACCAGGCCATATTGAGCGAAGAAGCGCATGTCGATAAAATCGCAAGTATAACAACGCCTTCCGGCTATCTACATGAAAACCTAACCGGGAAGCGCGTACTGGGAATCGGGGATGCCTCCGGCATGTTTCCAATTGATACCAAATCCTGTACTTATGACAGCGTCATGCTAAAAAAATTCAATGCGATTTTAGCCAAGAAGCATTTACCGTACACATTAGAAGAAATTCTTCCAAAGGTTTTGGTTGTGGGCCAAGATGCCGGCGTATTGACGCAAGAAGGCGCAAAATTATTAGATCCTACAGGAACTTTGCAGCCAAGTGCACTTTTATGTCCACCCGAAGGCGATGCTGGAAACGGTATGGTCGCTACAAACAGCGTCAGAAAGTGTACAGGCACTGTTTTTGCAGACACTTCTATATTTTCAATGATTGTTTTAGACCATATGCTCTCTAAAACCTATCCTGAAATTGATTTGGTAACCACTCCAACCGGGCAGGCCGTCGCAATGGTACACTGTAACACCTGCACTTCTGACCTTGACGCGTGGGTAGATTTATTCTATCAGGTAGCGGTTACGTCAGGCTCTGTGCTAAACAAAAGCCAAATGTATGATTTGTTTTATGCACAAGCTTTAAATGCTGCGCCCGACTGCGGCGGTTTGGTTAGTTTTAACTATTATTTCGGCGAACCCATCACTAGAACAGACGGCGGCTGCCCTATGCTGACTCGAAGCGCCGCATCCAAGCTAAGCTTTGGCAACTTTGCAAGATTGCTTGTATATGCAACCATTGCAACGCTCAAATTAGGTATGGATATTTTATTCAAACAGGAAAACGTAAGCTGAAAACCTTGACCGCACACGATAGATTGTTTAAAACAAAAACTGCCAGACAACTTATTTTAGCCAGCGTATTGAACGTACCGGTTGCCGTGCGGGGAACAGCCCGGGAAGGCGGAACATAGGGCATTGCGATCTTTGGATTATATGCAAAAAACAAAGCACCTGCGGAAACATTAGGAGATTACCTGGATAATAAAGTTTTTTGTTTCTACAAAAGCAGCATTTCTTATTCCGACAAAACCTGTACCATTGGATTTGAACAGTTTATGCAAAATACATAAAAATCATTGCGGCAGAAAAGCAAGCATATAAAGCATTGAGAAGTTCGAAGAATATAACATGATACAGCTAAACGATTACCAATTTTGGTTTGTAGTGGTCAATCAATTTTTATACCGAAACGAAGTTTTAGAAACGGTTGCACGACGAACAGAAGAAATGGCGGCCAAACGAAATGAAGCTGGAACACTTCCCTGTCTTGTGATATACAAAGCCCCGAAAACCAACAACGAAATTACCGAACTACTGCGCACAGCAAATTATGACATAAAATGTGCCGGCATTATTACACGGTGTTATACTTTCAGTCCGTCTAAGATGTAAAGCAACGGGCTGGCAAACCTGCAAAAGCCTTGGTGTCAATTTGCCACACAATATAATGAAGAAATCCCAAGCGTTGAAATTGATATGGATTTTATAAACTAAACCAAGTTACGCATGGCGACAGAGAACACAAATTCATCGGCACAAAATTAAGAAAGTCCCGAAACGTTATTGCTGAATTCTGGGAAAAAGAAAGCACGCAAATTCGTTTGAGTGATTGGCTGCCAAGCGCTGTAGGCGCAGCTTTCAGCCGTCCTTTAAAAGTTATGCGGTTTGGAAATAATATGCGAGAAACAGCCGTTACCGAAGGCGACAAAAGAGGCACAAATCAAGTTGGGCTGTCAGGTTATCACATGGCCCGTCGGCAAGCTGGTAGATACCATGAACACCATTACCGACCAGGAAATTGATGCTTTAATGCAAGCGTATCAAGAAAGTTATGAAATGGCAACAGATCATCTGGATGCCGTACGCTATCAGGCAAGAGAAGAGCTTGCCATTCAAAAAATGCTGGATGCGCAGGGATGCAAAGCTTTTACCAACACTTTTGAAGATTTATATGGCATGAAACAGCTTCCCGGCCTTGTTATCCAGCACTTAATGGCAAAAGAATACGACTAAGGCAGAGAAGGCGGCTGGAAAGTTTTTGCATGACCGCTATCTTAAAGCAATGCGCGCATGCAACAGCGGCGGGGATGTAACCCCGCCGCTGTTTTTTGTTTATAATCTTTTTACAAACAACGCCCTTGTCGCATTTAAAATGGCTAGAATGGTAACACCAACATCCGCAAAAATTGCAACCCACATATTCGCAAGCCCTAAAGCAACCAAAATCAGTGCCAAAACTTTAATTCCAATTGCAAAAACAATGTTTTGATATACTATACGCAGACACTTTTTTGAAATTCTTATTGCTTTTGCTATTTTGCTGGGATTATCATCCATAAGAACAATATCCGCGGCTTCAATGGCCGCATCTGAACCCATTGCGCCCATAGCGATGCCAATATCCGCACGCGATAATACTGGCGCATCATTGATACCATCACCCACAAAAGCAAGAACATCCTTATTTTTTCTTTCCCGCATTAACGCTTCGACTTTAGACACCTTATCTCCGGGCAAAAGTTCACTATAAACAGCATCTATTCCAAGCGTGGCGGCAACTTGTTCAGCGACTGCCTTTGTATCACCCGTAAGCATAACCGTCTTTTTCACACCGGCTTTTTTAAGAGAAGAAATGGCTTCAGCAGACGTTGGTTTGATAAGATCGGAAATTACAATATGACCTTCATACTTACCGTTTATTGCAAGATGAATGATCGTGCCGACTTTATGACAATCCTTATACGCAATTCCAAGGTGCTTCATCAACTTTCCGTTTCCGGCTGCAACCGTCACGCCATCAACCGTCGCAATTACACCGTTTCCACTGATTTCCTCAATATCCTCCACCCGGTTTCGGTCAAGCTCTAATCCATATGCGCGCTGTAAACTTTGTGCAATTGGATGTGAAGAAGCGCTTTCTGCAAGCGCTGCATACTCAATGAGCTTACTCTCAGGCATCTGATTATGATGAATGGCATTCACTTCAAAAACGCCTTGCGTTAATGTTCCGGTTTTGTCAAACACAACACACCCAGTCTTAGACAGAATCTCTAGATAATTCGATCCTTTTACAAGGATTCCATGCTTGCTCGCGCCACCAATCCCGGCAAAGAAACTAAGCGGGATGCTGACAACCAGCGCACACGGACAGCTCGCAACAAGGAATGATAACGCGCGATAAATCCACACGCCCCAGTTTGCCGGTATATGCAGGAAAAGCGCGCTTACCAATGGAGGAATAACAGCAACCGCCAGTGCACTGTAACATACAATCGGTGTATAAATTTTAGCAAATTTTGAGATGAAATCCTCTGACTTAGATTTGCGGGAACTTGCATTTTCAACCAAATCCAAAATTTTAGAAACAGTTGATGCGCCGAACGCCTTGGTTGTTCGAATACGCAAAACACCCGTCATATTGATACACCCACTGATGATTTCATCGCCGGTCTTAATATCACGCGGAAGACTTTCTCCCGTTAAAGCACTGGTATTCAGGGAAGATACGCCCGAATCTACAATACCATCAATTGGAACTTTCTCGCCGGGCTGAACGGTAATAATTGTTCCGATTTCTACTTCCTCCGGATCAACCTGCACCAGTTTTCCGTCCTGTTCTATATTTGCATAATCGGGACGTATGTCCATCAGTTCGCTGATATTTTTTCTGCTTTTGCCAACCGCATAACTTTGAAACAGCTCCCCGATCTGGTAAAAAAGCATAACCGCAATGGCCTCGACATAATTCCCGTTTTCTACCAATCCAAGCACCATAGCGCCAATAGTAGCAACTGCCATTAAAAAGTTTTCGTCAAAAACTTTTCTGTTTATAATGCCCTTCCCTGCTTTCTTCAAGATATCATATCCGATAATCATGTACGGTATTAAGTATAGCAGGAATCGGTATAATGTATTTGCCGGTATATAATCAAACCCAATCATCATCAAGGCAGCGATAATGATCCTGAAAAGCATTTTCTTTTGCTTTTTATTCATATCCACACGCTCCTCATAGCTTATTTTAAAGTTGCGCAACCTGCTTACAAATAATCGCAGTCTTACATAAACAAGCGTTCGTCATTATGAATTAAAGATAAATAACACAATCCTCCTCGACCTTCTTACAATTTTTGCAGACATCCCGCATTACTGCTGCATCATCCTGTCCATCATGAAATTCAACAATCATTTTTTGCGTCATAAAGTTTACAACTGCATCTTTGACTCCGGCGGTTTTTTTTGCCGCATCCTCCATTAAATTTGCGCAGTTTGCACAGTCCACTTCGATTTTATAGGTCTTTTTCATTTTGAATTTACCCCTTTCTATCATCAATTAACTGTTTGTTTAATTGTTACTTGTATTATATTCAACAATTAAACAAATGTCAACGCATTAGGAAAAATGCTTACTAATTGGCACATTTATATTTCCAATTGGGATAAAACTATCCCCATTTTTGTTGCAATGTCCGCAACGAAATGGTATAATAGCTAATAAAAGGAGGAGATGATAATGCTAAAGACCTTACCGCACAACCACGGAAATTTTCCGGAACATTTACAGTCTGAAATGCCCAAACCCGAAACATTTGAAATTGTTTCGGATATTTTAAAACTGATGAGCGATGCCAAACGCATACAGATTTTTTGGTTATTATGCCATTGCGAGGAATGTGTCATTAACATCTCCGCGCTTCTTGAGATGAGCAGTCCTGCTGTATCTCACCACTTAAAATTATTAAAAACAGCCGGACTTATCATAAGCCGGCGAGAAGGAAAAGAAGTGTATTATACTGCGGCAAAAACACCTCGTTCTGAAATACTGCATAAAATGGTGGAATGTATTGTGGATGTAGCTTGTCCTTCTGACGAAGTCTTTGAAGACAGCCGGACTTATGATTCCGCAATTCAACTCACAAATCAAGTGCACGAGCTTCTTGTTTGCGATTTAAAAAAAAGATATACCATCGAAGCATTGGCGCTTACGTTTCACATCAATCAAACAACGCTAAAAGCAGCTTTTAAGACTGTTTTCGGGAAGTCCATCGCTGCATACATGAAAGAATACCGAATAAAAAGGGCAATGGAATATTTAATACAAACTGATAAATCTATCTCAGAAATAGCATACGAGGTTGGCTATGAAAGCCAAAGTAAATTTACCGAGGCCTTTAAGAGCATCACCGGTGTTTTGCCAAAAGATTATCGAAAAATGCATACGAAGCAATAAAAAAAGAGACACAGCGGCAGATATTAAAACACTGCCGCTGTGTTCATAGGAATTATTCAAATTTTCTGTCATAAAGCAGTGCCGCGATTAAGACTACAAAGCATGAGCCTGCATTATGCACCAGCGCTCCCGTTGTTGGATTCAAAAGTCCTAACACCGATAAGGTAACTGCCAAAAGGTTAATGCACATTGAAAGGCCAATACTAAACTGAATCGTACGCACCGTTGCATTTGACAGGCGCTTTAAATACGGAATCTTTGAAATATCATCACGCATCAGCGCGATATCTGCCGCCTCTACGGCAATATCGCTCCCCATACTGCCCATCGCGACACCGACATTTGCAGTTTTAAGTGCAGGTGCGTCATTGACGCCATCCCCGATCATACAAACTGTTCTGCCATCTGCCTGTAACTTTGCAATATTTTCAACTTTCTCTTCCGGCAGAAGCTCTGCACGAACTTCGCGGATACCAACTTTTTTTGCAAAATAATCCGCTGTTTTCTTGTTATCGCCTGTAAGCAATACTGCATTTGTCTTCATTTGGTGTAGTCTTTCAATTATTTTTTCAGTTTCGGGACGAAGTACGTCGGATAGCGCAATAATACCGATACATACATTCCCCGCCGCTATAAGGACGGACGCTTTGCCTTGCATCCGAAGACGCACAAGATCAGCTTTCATATTCTCTTGCAGCACAATACCGTGTTCAGCAAGGAACCTTTCACTGCCGCAAAACACCTCATCTTCACCAATTCTGGCTAAAACGCCTTTGCCTGCATACATCTTGAAAGTATCCGGCTCGCTAAGTTTTATATTCTTTTCTTTCGCATAAATTACAATGGCTTTGCCTAACGGATGTTCGCTCTTCAGTTCGGCAGAAGCGGCAAGCTGCAAAAAGGCATCTTCTTTACTAAAGCTGTCACTCAAAATAATGTCAGAAACTTCCAGTTTTCCATACGTAAGGGTACCTGTTTTGTCAAACGCAACGGTATCCACTTTGCCCATTTTCTCAAGTGCTTCTCCCGACTTAATAATAACGCCATGCTTGGTTGCCTGACCAATGGCAGCCATAATGGCTGTAGGCGTGGCAAGCACCAGCGCGCAAGGACAGAACACAACAAGAACGGTAACCGCACGGACAATATCTTTTGTCGCAAATCCTGCAACAACTGCAATCAGCAATGCTATAGGAACGAGCCAGCTTGCCGCTTTATCCGCAATTCTTGCCATTGGCGCCTTTTTGTTTTCCGCTTCCTGCACCATGCCGATAAGCTTTTGCAAAGAACTGTCTTCACCTACCCTCGTTGCCGTTATATCAATGGCTCCAAAGCAATTGATTGTTCCACAATAAACCGTGTCCCCTACACATTTATCCGCAGGCATAGATTCTCCTGTCATAATCGATTGATCAATAGACGTCTCCCCTCTTATAATCACACCGTCAGCAGGAACAACCTCCCCCGGAAGAACTCTAAGCACATCCTCCTTTTGAATTTCAACTGCGGGTACCATCTCTTCTGTTCCGTCTTTCATTCTTCTGCCTTGCGTCGGCGCAAGAGAAATTAGCTTTTTAAGCCCTTTCTTTGCCCGGTTTGTTGTCATATCTTCCAAAATGGCACCAATCGCCATAATAAAAGCTACTTCACCTGCAGCGAAAAGGTCTCCAATGGCAATCGCGGCAATCATGGCTATTGTAATGAGCAGCGCCGACGAAATTTTTTGAATACCCGGATTATAGATAATGCGCCATATTGCGAGGTACAAAAGCGGAATTCCACTGATGATTACAGTTATCCAAGCCGGATCAAACGGCAGGAAAAACAATTTTTGCGGGACTCCGCCAAACTCTTCTGTTAAATGCGGGATCAAATCCAATAACAAGAAAAAACCGGCGATAATAGTGGCAGGTAATCCCGACAACACATCATTTATTTTCTTAAGCATGCACAAGCCTCCCAATATTGATTTTATGGCTAAAATAAGGTATACTATGTTTGTTATAAAACAAAGTGTTTCTTATCTTATTATACATGCGTGCGTTTGTAAAAACAATAAGCAAATATGCACAACTGTTCGCTATGGAACACTTTTATAAATTTGTTCAGGAGGATTTTTTATTATGGATAGACGTCAACAAAAAACAAGAGCGGCCATTTTCGGCGCATTTACCGCTTTATTGTCTGAAAAAAGCTATAATCAAATTTCTGTACAAGAGATTATTGATGCAGCAAATGTAGGGAGAACGACATTTTATGCACACTTTGAAACAAAAGATTATTTGCTAAAAGAGTTGTGCGAAGAATTGTTTGCGCATATTATTGAATCAGCCATGGGCCACCCCGACACACACAGCCATCCCTCGGCATACACGGCTCCTGGCTCCGTATTTTTGCATCTTATTCAGCACCTGCAAAAAAATGATAACCACATTTTAGATTTACTTTCATCTGAAAACAACGATATATTTCAGCGCTATTTTAAATCCAACTTAAGGCAGCTTATCCTTTCTCAATTTTTAAATCTGACCTTTGTTACAAATATGCCTTTGCCGAAAGATTATTTGATCAACCACATCGCGGCTGCATTTGTTGAAACTGTCAATTGGTGGATTTCAAGAAATATGCAGGAAAACGCAGAAGTGATTGCTGCATATTTCTTAACCGTTATCCATCCAATTATCACCCACGAATCATGCGTGTAACTATTATTTTCATTCCTGAGCCGAATATATTCTATCCTAAACCTATGTTACGGGAAAAGAATTTTAGTTCCGGTGTTTTCCGCAGCGAAAAGATAATAGAGTGATCCCCTGCGTATGGCAAACGCGTCGCCAAATCGATTTGCTTTTCGCCAAAAAACACACAGCAATTGATAAAACATGTTGGTGTTTTGCTTAGAATAAGCAAGGCAAAAGACTTGCCGCGCTTATGCTTAAAGTGCGCAATATAATGATTTTAATTGCCGTAAACACACTAGCCAAAATGGGAAAAATCGTGCATGTGCCGTGGTTTGCGCGCTTGCAACTTAAACAAAGGCGCAAAGCGAACCTTTTGCAAAAAACGCAATACCAAGAGCAAACTTTGATTTTCAAAAAATTTTAAAAGCAACAAACATCCGTTTCGGTGTGGTTAAAGTATAGAATATCATTGGCAAACCAGATTTCTCTTAAGTGCCCCACCCCGTGGCTTTGCAGGAATAAGAAAAAGAAAGGCCGGCGACGGATGTTTTTCTGCATAGAAAAACGGAGCAAAGCTTTCCTTTTCTACGACGTAGCGAAGATGAAGAATATAGGTACCCATGCGTCGCAGACGCAACTTACAAAAAGGTGGTAGCGACAGCAAGCCTTCGTGCGTATGCTTGCAAATGAACAAGCGAGCCGAGCGTTCCGTTTGTAAAAGAGAAGCGGCAGCAGGTAAAACGGAGCCGTATTTTTTTTATAAAAAAATACGGCAAGTCAAAAGACTTGCCGTGACGTGGTGGAGCGGGTGTCATCATGGATGAACACCCCTCCGTTTCGGTATTTTCGCCCTCAAAAGCTTCCTCAATATCGTCAAGCGGGATATTCTCAATGCTCAAAGGCTTTTTACTCGCATTGATAATCAAAGTAAAGTGGTCATCATACAAGTAAATGGAGTGAACGAATATATTGATAATCGCTCTGCGCTTATTAAAGTCATCAAGCGGCATTTCGCACACATAATCAAGAAAGGCTAAAATCTGTGCCTCGGATAAACAAATTTTCTTGTTGTTCTCGATAGCGAGCTGAGTTTCCAATTCTTCTTTTTCTACTTGTCGCTGATGCAGTCGCTCGGTGAGCATATCAACCGCTTGTCCTTGCTCAATACCTTTCCAAAGGTTTTCAATGGCAGTATCAACTTCTTTAATGGCGTTCTTAATTTCACGCACCGATATATTATCGGGACTCTTATTACATTCCTCTGCAACCTTTTTGGCGATATATCGAATTTTCTCGTCGGTCAGCATTTTAAGGCATTCGCTGACAACACGATCTTCAATATAATCCTTGCTGATTATCTTCTTATTACATTTCTTTTTGCGAGCTTTCTTGCACATATAGTAGTGATATTGCTTGCCAGACTTTCCTGTGCCGCCGTATCCAACCATCATTTCCTTGCAATGACCGCAGAAAAGCTTTGTGGTCAATAGATATTCATTTTCGCCCCGTGTGCGGGCGGGTGCAGATTTGTTCTTGTTCATAAGCGCTTGTACCCGATAGAATAAGTCGTCGTCCAAGATGCGTGGCATTCCGCCGGGTGTTTCAACTCCTTTGTATAAATATATGCCGATATAGCGTTTGTTTTTGAGAAGGCGGCTAAGACTGTTATATGTGAACTCGTTACCAAGTGAGGTTTTAACCCTTCTTCGCTGTAAATCTTTTACGATTTCCGCTTTAGTTTCACCACTTGCATAACGTT